>JAHEKA010000080.1 GCA_024638585.1 Rhodospirillales bacterium | reverse complement strand
CGGTAATCGACCTCGCCCGCCAGGTGCAGGATATCGAGCCGGTCTTTCAGCAGCGCGATGAAGGGCAGGAAACGTTCGCGCTGCAATCCGTTCAGGTACAGGTCGTCAGGCATCCGGTTCGAGGTCGCCACCATTACCACGCCGCGCTCGAACAACGCCTCGAACAGGCGTCCCAGGATCATGGCATCGGCGATGTTGGTGACCTGGAACTCATCGAAACAGAGCAGCCACACCTCCTCGGCGATATCGTCGGCAATCTTGGGAAGCGGATCGGATTCGCCGTTTTCCCGGTTGGCACGGCGCCAGGCATGGAGGCGGTCATGGACGTCCAGCATGAAAGCGTGGAAATGCACCCGGCGCTTGTGCCCGCCGGGCACTTCGACCGCATCGTAGAAGAGGTCCATCAGCATCGACTTGCCACGCCCCACCCCACCATAGAAGTAGAGCCCCAGCGGCGGCTCCTCCCTCTGCCGGGACAGCCCGAGCCGCGCCTTCCAGCCCCCCGCCGCGCCCGGATCGTAACGGCCCAGGGCGTGATGAAGGCTTTGCAGCTTTTCCACGGCCAGTTCCTGGGAGGGATCGCGCGTCAGCGTCCCCGCCGCGATCAGGCCGCGGTAAATGGATATGGGATCGTCACTCATGCCCGTTCGATGTCGTCAAATTCCCCTCGGCCGGATCCCCTATCGGCCAGAGATGCCGGCGTGCAGAGCTTAGCGCCGCCGGCCCAAGGAAGGATTAATGGCGCGGGGGCCCACACCACGCGCGCTTGCAGGATACCGGTCAGTCTAGCATCCGCGCCGCCCCCTATGGCGAATAGGTTTTGACGCGCGTGACCCGGCCACCTATGACTGGCAGTCAACAATAGAGACGGGGCACCGCCGCCTGCATTCGTATCGGCGGGATCACCCTCAGGAAGGGTTGGGAACACCATGCCGGCCGATGACGCCGAGGGCGCAGCCGCGTCCGGATCTTCCAGCACGGCGGGAATGGCGGCCTTTCGCCACCGCGATTTCACCTTGTTTATCCTGGGCCGCGTGTTGTCGGCCGTGCCTCAGCAAATGGTGATGGTGGCCATCGCCTACCAGGTCTACGACCTGACCGGCGATGCGATGAACCTCGCCTATATCGGTCTTGCTTCCTTCGCTCCGGCCTTCGGTTTCGCCCTGTTCACGGGCTATGTCGCCGACCTGTTCGACCGGCGCCTGGTGGTCGCCGTGTGCTACGCCGTGATGATGGTCTCGGCCGCCCTTTTCTGGCTGTGGAGCACGAGCGGGGCGCAAGAGGTCTGGCCCGTGTTCCTGACGCTGGTGGTGATGGGAACCGGGCGCGCCTTCTTCCAGCCCGCCTCCAACGCCCTCGTGCCCAACCTTGTGCCCCCGGAGATGTTCCCCAATGCCGTAGCCTGGAACACGTCCGCCAACAAGACGGCGCAGGTGGCGGGCCCGGCGCTGGGCGGCGTGCTTTATCTGCTCGGTGCCGATGTGGTCTATGCGCTTGCCGCGTGCCTGCTCGCGGTCAGCATTGTCGTCACCCTCCTGATCCGGACCCGGACAGAGCGCGGCGGGCGCGAACCCACCAGCCTCAAGACCCTGCTGGCGGGCGTCGCCTACGTGTTCGAGAAGAAGATCATCCTCGGCGCCATTACGCTGGACCTGTTCGTGGTGATCCTGGGCGGCGTCACCGCGCTGCTGCCGATCTTCGCCAAGGACATCCTGGAGGTCGGCCCCACCGGGGCTGGCCTCTTGCGCAGCGCCATGGCCGCCGGCGCGGTGGTGAGCGCCCTGGCGCTGACCCAGATCGCCATGACCCGCGCGGTCGGACGGATCCTCTATCTGACGGTCTTCATCTTCGGCGCCGCGATCGTCGTGTTCGGCCTGTCCCAATGGTTCTGGTTGTCCATGGTGGCGATGGCGACCCTCGGCGCCTCAGACATGGTCAGCGTCTATATCCGCATGACCCTGTTGCAGGTGGCGACCCCCGACGACATGCGCGGCCGGGTGGGTGCCGTCAATTCCGTGTTCACCGGGGCGTCCAATGAGATCGGCGAGTTCCGTGCCGGCACCATGGCGGTGCTGATGGGCGCGGTCCCCGCGGTCCTGTTCGGCGGCATCGGCTCCATCGTGGTCGCCGCGGTGTGCTGGAAGGCCTTCCCCGATCTGGTGCGGGTCGAACGCATGGACCGCAACCTATAGGCCGGCCATGGCCCGCCCCGGGCCCTGGAAGCCGGCCTGATCCGTGCCTATATCTAGAAGACGGACACAGATCGGGAGAAAGGCCATGTCGCATCCCAGCATCGCGCGGGCACGCCGCACAGGATCAAGCTTGATCGGCGCAGCGTTGATCGCTGGCGCCTTGATCGCCGGCACCCCCGGTACGGGCTACGGACCGGCGCTGGCTGCCGGAGCCCCTCTGCCCGTGGAATCGGCCGAACAGGATGCCGGGAAACCCGATGACAATCTCGACATGAATGCCCTGCGCGAGCGGCTGCGGGTGCTGGGCGAGGCGCTTCGCAACGCCATCGAGGATGCATCGCGCGCCATCAAGCGCGAAGACGATCCCCTTGCCGCCGGCAAGGGCGGTCTCGGGGCGTTGGCCCCCAGGATGGACGGGCGCGACCCGCGCGCCGTTTACGGCCCCAAGGGACCGAGTATCAGATCGGTGAAAGCGCTGCTGAATTACCGCCTGGTTCTGCTGGGCAATGACAGGCTCACGGCGGGCCGCATCTTTGAGCGCGACCGGCGCATCATCGCCGAGGTCGTCACGCGCAAGGAAAAGGCCCTGGTCACGCGTTACATGATCAACAAGCGAACCGGTGTTTGGGTGCCCGAACGATAGGCGCCGCCCAGGACGTCAAAGCGTACCGGGATTTCAGGGCGTGCCCAGGTTTCAGGACGCCTACGCGTCCTTGCCCTCGTTTTCCATCCATTCGACGATGAAGCCCTCTATCTCCTTCTCGCCATCCTCGAGAGCGACGGCGGCGAATTTCCAGATCACCCGGACCACCCGGGCGTTGTGGGCGCCGATTTCAGGAATGTCGACGGTGATCAGATGCCCCGGTCGCAGCGGCAGATCCACCTCGAGAAGCGCGCCCCCAGCCGACAGGTTGCGCACCATGCACGGCGCCTGATTGCCGCCGCTGCGCAGGGTCCCTTCCAGGGGGATCTCATGGCGGGGATGCTGCCGCTTGTCGGGATCGTCAACCATAAACTCGCCTCCGTCTTGGCCGTATATCGTCGTGATGGAAGGGGAACCCTAACCCAGGTTAGGGGGTCGGAAAAGAGTGGCGCGTCCGCTTGCCGTGCTCCCTGCGAAGGGAGCGGTCACGGCGGCGGCCACCCTTTCATAGGTTGGCCTCAGTTCGTCTTCTTTTTCTGCTTTCTTTTGCGTCGCTTCTTCTTCGGGATCACTTTCTTCGCTTTTTCGACGAATTCGGCCGGTGTGTATACCGTGGCCCGCACCAGTTTCTCAAGCTCGGCGCCGGTCATGTAATTGATGGCGATCTTCAGCTTGGCCATCTGGGCCAGGAACTTGGCGTCGGCGAAGGTGCCGTCGAAGGCATCGCGCACGGCGGCGACCCGGTCCGCGGGCAGGCCCGGCGGTGCGATATAGGGCCGCCCCAGGGCGGTGGGCGAGGACACCAGCTTGAGGATCTGACGCTGCTCTTCGGTCTTTGCCAGGTCGGTCAGCAACGGCACGTTGGAGATTCGCGGGTCGCGCTTGGCGCCGACCTGGGCGAGGAAGCGGATCCGCTTTTCCTTCACCCAATGCGCCCGCTGGGCGAAGATCGAGGTCAGGCCGAAGGCCCTGGCCTCCACTTCGCCGCGCTCCATGGCGATGTTGATCTGTTCCGAGCTCTTATAGCCGATCACGATCTTGAACTTGGTGCCCAGCACCGCGTTCATCACCTTGGGAAACAGCACGATTCCCGAACCCGGGCCGGTGCCGCCCAGGATCGTTTCCTTCTTCAGGAGATCGTCATAGGTTTTCACCTGAGCGGTGTGCCAGACGATGATCCCGGAATTGTCCGCCCCGGTCGATCCCAGCCAGTTGAACTTCGCGACATCGAAGCGCACCCCGCGACCGTCGATGACCTGATGCAGGGGCACCGCATTGTGAATGGTGGCAAGCTTGGTGCCGTCCTTGGGTGCGACATTGTACATGTGGTTGGTCGCCCGCATGTGGCCGCCCCCCGGCATATTCTGGACGATCATGGTGGGCCCGCCCGCAAGGTGGCGCGGCATGTGGCGCGCGACGGCGCGGGCGATGGTGTCGTAGGTCCCGCCGGCGCCGGTCGACGTGATGATGGTGACGGTCTTGCCCTTGAAGAACGCATCGGCGGCAAATGCCGGCCCGGCAGCAAGGATGGCGATCACCAAGATGAACAGCGGTCTTAACAAGTGATGCCTCCTGTTGCGCCCGTGGAATCCGCTGTCATTTTTGGCAGCACGTGCGGACCCTTATATTCTTATCCTGTCATCAACCGACAACGGCGCCAATTTAGCCCGACCAAATGTTTTCCGCCAGCCGATAGACCGGCCAGGACTATTTAACGGGAACCATGGTTTCCCTTTAAATGCGCCATTCGTTAACTATGTTTGCTGTAGGGTGGTGGACCTTGGCGCTTCGGCACCGGTCGGAGCCGTCCGGTGCCCCGTCGCGCCGGATCAAATGCTCGACGCAGCCCCAACCCGGGAGATTCGCCATGAGCACCGCAGTCGATCAAGAGAGACAGTTCGGAGCGCATAATTACGCGCCCCTGCCGGTCACCATCGTCCGCGGGGAAGGCATCTATCTGTGGGACGACGAAGGACGGCGCTATCTCGACATGCTGGGCGCCTATTCCGCGGTCAGCTTCGGCCATTGCCACCCCCGCCTGATCGAGGCGCTGACCCGCCAGGCGGGAACCCTGGATATTCTCTCCCGGGTCTATTCCAACGACAAGCTGGGGCCCTTCCTCGCGCGCGCCTGCGAAATGACCGGCATGGACCGGGCGCTGCCCATGAACACCGGAGCCGAGGCGGTGGAAACCGCCCTCAAGGCGGCGCGCAAATGGGCCCATAAGGTCAAGGGCGTGCCCGATGGCCAGGCCGAGATCATCGCTGCCGAAGGCAATTTCCACGGCCGCACCATCGCCGTCACGGGACTGTCCACCGTGGCCCAATACCGCGACGGGTTCGGGCCGTTCCCACCGGGGTTCAAGACCGTCCCGTTCGGCGATGCGGCGGCCCTGGCCGACGCCATCACCCCCAACACCGCCGCATTCCTGGTGGAGCCGATCCAGGGCGAAGGCGGCATCATCATCCCGCCCAAAGGCTATTTCCGCGAGGTCGAGCGCATCTGCCGCGACAACAACGTGCTGTTGATCTGCGACGAGATTCAGACCGGCCTGGGTCGCACCGGCAAGCTGCTCGCCGTCGAACATGAAGGCATCGCGCCCGACGCCATAACCCTGGGCAAGGCGCTCGGCGGCGGCCTGGTGCCGGTGTCGATGTTCCTCGCGCGCAAGGAGGTCATGGATGTGTTCAACCCCGGCGACCACGGCTCGACCTATGGCGGCAATCCCATCGCCGCGGCGGTGGGGTTGACCGCGCTCGACATGCTGGCCGACGGGCGCCTGGTGCGGCGCTCGGCCGAGCTCGGCGACCATCTCAAGGCGCGCCTGCAGGGGCTGAACAGCCCCGCCATCCGCGAGGTCCGCGGCCGCGGCCTGTTCATCGGCATCGAGATCGAAAGATCCGCCGGGACCGCCACCGACGTCGTGCTGGCGCTGCTCAAGGCGGGTGTCCTGACCAAGGAGACCCATCGCAACACGGTGCGCATGGCCCCGCCCTTCACCATCGAACGGGACGAGGTCGACCAGGTGATCGAACGCCTCGCCCAGGCACTTGAAACACTCGGATCGAAGAAGGGGACGGGGTCATGACCGGACCCAGGGATGCCACCCTGGCCCCGCTGCTCGCCGCCGCCCTGGGCGCCGAAAAGGCCGGCGACCTGATGGCCGCCGTCCACATCCCGGATCCGCTGCTGGATGAGGCCGGCGATCTGGCTTCCCGCGCGGTGATCGCCGAGGCCCTGGCGCTGGTGTTGTTTCACGACCTTGTCCAGCGCGTGCCTGCCGGCCGCGACTATGTCGCCCGGGTCGCAAAAGCGGGCGGCAATGTGACCTTCGATCACGGCGCGCTGCGCACCGTCGCGGCGCCCACCACCGGCGCCCTGCCGCCGGGCGATGCGGGGTTCGCGCGGATCCTCCAACCCCTCGGCTACGAGGCTGCGGCGGTCTATCCGCTGGAACGCATCAACATGACCGGGCGGGCCTATCGGCATCGGGACCGGCCCGAAGACATCCCCCAGTATTTCGTCAGCGAGTTCCATCCCGAAAGGTTTTCCCGCGAATTCCAGGACGCCTGCGCCCGGGTGCTGGCGAGCTCCCGCGATCCCCTGACGCCGGAGGCCAAGGCCCTGCTCGATCGCCTCCAAGCGGAGGGCAGCCTGCCGGTCGATGATGCGGCCCGGCTGGTTCCCGTCCTTGCCGCCTGTTTCGACCGCCAGCACGATGCGCCGACCTTGGCCGACTACGAGGTCTTGTTGGCCGAATCGGCGGAGATGGCGTGGATCGCCACCGAGGGCAACGCCTTCAATCACGCGACCGACCGGGTGGCGGACGTCGCCGCCCTGGCCGAGGCCGAGCGCGCCGCAGGCCACCCCATCAAGGACACTGTGGAAGTTTCCACCTCCGGCCGGGTGCGCCAGACCGCCTACCGTGCCGCCAAGGTCGCGCGCGATTTCATCGATGCCAACGGCAAGACCGTGACCCGCGAAGTGCCGGGCTCGTTTTACGAATTCATCACCCGCGATCCCCTGCCCGACGGCTCGGGCCTCGACCTCGGCTTCGATGCCGCCAACGCCCAGGGCATCTTCAAGATGACCGCGGCGGGCCAAGGATAGGGGCAGACCCATGGGCGCCAAGGATCCCGACCGTTTCGATCTGTCCGCCCTGTTGGGGCGCCTCGGTGTGCCGGGCGATGCCCTGGCCGGGGGCGATCTTGAAGTGCACTCGCCCATCGACGGGTCCACCATCGCCAATATCCATACCCATTCGGAGACAGAGGTTGGGGCCGCCATCGCGCGCGCGGCCCAGGCCTTCGCCGATTGGCGCATGGTTCCGGGCCCGAGGCGGGGCGAGCTGGTGCGGCTGCTCGGCGAGGAACTGCGCGCCGCCAAGGACGACCTCGGGCGCCTGGTGACCATCGAATGCGGCAAGATCGCGGAAGAGGGCCGCGGCGAGGTGCAGGAGATGATCGACATCTGCGACTTCGCCGTCGGCCTGTCGCGCCAGCTCTACGGCCTCACCATCGCCTCGGAGCGTCCCGGCCACCGGATGATGGAGCAATGGCATCCGCTCGGCCCGGTCGGCGTGATTACCGCCTTCAACTTCCCGGTCGCCGTTTGGGCCTGGAACGCCGCCATTGCCCTGGTCTGCGGCGATAGCGTCGTGTGGAAACCCAGCGAGAAGACGCCGTTGACGGCGCTGGCCTGCCAGGCCCTGTTCCAACGCGCGGTGGCGCGCTTCGGCGCGGGCGCGCCGGACGGCCTCGCCCAGGTGATCGTCGGTGGGCGGGAGGCCGGCGAAAAGCTGGTCGATCATCCCGCCATCGCCCTGATCAGCGCCACCGGATCGACCCGCATGGGCGCCGCGGTCGGGCCCAAGGTGCTGGCGCGCCACGGCAAGGTGCTGTTGGAGCTCGGCGGCAACAACGCCATGATCGTCGCCCCCTCGGCCGATCTCGAGCTGGCGCTGCGCGCCATCGTCTTTTCCGCCGTCGGCACCGCCGGCCAGCGCTGCACGTCCCTGCGGCGCCTGATCGTCCATGACGACATCTACGATGACCTTCTGCCGGCCCTGAAATCGGCCTATGAAGGGATCAGGATCGGCGATCCGCTGGATTCCGGAACCCTGGTCGGCCCGCTGATCGACTGGCGCGCGGGCGACGAAATGCACCGGGTGCTGGGGGTCGCCGATGATGAGGGCGGCACCGTCCACGGCGGCGGGCCGGTCACGGACGGCGTGCCCGAGGGCGGCGCCTATATGCGCCCGGCCATCGTCGAGATGCCGGAACAGACCGAAACCGTGCGCACCGAGACATTCGCGCCGATCCTCTACGTGCTGCGCTATTCCGATTTCGATCGGGCCGTCGCCCTGCAGAACGGCGTGCCCCAGGGACTGGCGTCCTGCATCTTCACCCGGGACGTGAAAGAGGCCGAACGCTTCCTCGCGGCCGCGGGATCGGACTGTGGCATCGCCAACGTCAATATCGGTCCCTCAGGGGCGGAAATCGGCGGCGCCTTCGGCGGCGAAAAGGCCACCGGCGGCGGGCGCGAAAGCGGATCGGATTCGTGGAAGGCCTATATGCGGCGCCAGACCGCGACGGTGAACTATTCCGACGACCTGCCCCTCGCCCAGGGCATCACCTTCGACATCAAGGGCGATTGAGCGGGCGCAACAGGCACCCGAAAAACCCTTCGTTTAAATAATTCTTTAATTAAATAGATCTTTAAACAAGGCGTTTTTCGGTGCGACGCATTCGCGCAAATTGATCCCGTCCCTGCCGGCGCGCACGTCATGCCGCGCCGCGCGACCTGCCGGCGCTGGTCTCGCGACGGCCTCACCCGTCAGGCGGGATTCGGCTCAGGACGTA
>JAHEKA010000549.1 GCA_024638585.1 Rhodospirillales bacterium | reverse complement strand
CAATGGCAACCGGCGAAGCGTGAAGAAGGCAGGGGCGCGATGGAACGGACAGGGGAGACCCTTACCCTCACGGCGGCAGACGGCCACAGTCTGAGCGCCTACAAGGCCGCGCCCGAAGGGCCGCCCCGGGGTGGGCTGGTGATCGTCCAGGAGATTTTTGGTGTCACGGATCACATCCGCGACGTCTGCGACCGCTACGCGGCGGAGGGCTATCTCGCCATCGCCCCGGCCATGTTCGACCGCGTTCAGCGGGGGGTGGAGCTCGGCTATAGCGAAGGGACCGTTGCTGAGGCGCTCGCCATCCGGCGCCAGATCACCCACTGGAACCTGCCGCTGCTGGATGCGGAGGCCGCGCGCGTCGCGGTCGGGGAGGCCGGCAAGGTTGCCTGCGTGGGCTATTGTTTTGGGGGCGACACGGCCTGGGTCGGGGTCGCCCGCGGCGGCTTCGATGCGGCGGTCGCCTTTTACGGCGGTCACATCTACACGCTTATCGACGAAACCCCCAAGGCGCCGATCATCCTGCATTACGGGACAGAGGACCACATCGCCTCGGCGGACAAGATCGCCCTGATCCGCGAACGGCATCCCGACGTCCCGATCTACATCTATGACGGCGCCGGGCACGGCTTCAACTGCGATGCCCGGGCCGATTACGACGCGGCGGCGGCCAATCTCGCGCTGGAGCGCACCCGCGCGTTCCTGGCCCAGCACATCGGCTGAAGCGGATCGGCCAAAGAGCCCCGTAAAAACGCCTTATTTCAGGAACTCTTTAATTAAAGGGTTCTTTAATAAAGGGGTTTTTCCGGTATCCCGCAAAACGCCTGCCGGGCGGCCCAGACCAACCTCGCCCCGCAGGTTGGCGCGGTCTCAGACGGCTGCGTTGTCCGCGAGGCCCACGGGGGCAGGACCGGGAAGACCCGTGGCCTCGGCCCAGTAGCGCGCGTCGTAGAATGCCTCGGTCGGTTTGTGAGGCGGCTTGTAGTAGCCGAGCTCGATGCGGAGCGCGATGTTCTGGCGGATGGCTTCGGCGTCGATCGCGCATTTCGGCACCACCCGCTTGTAGTATTCCTCGGCGCGCCCCCGCGAATAGCCTTCATCGACCATGACCTGGATGGCGTCTTCCCGGTTGGCCGGCGCCATCAGCCAGTCGGTCGCGCCGACCCAGCCGCGGATGAAGCGCACCACCAGGTCGCGATTGCCTTCGATCCACGACCTGAGCCCCCAGGCGCAGGCCAAGGGCCAGCGGGGGACGTAATCGGCCCCTTCGGCCAGGATCTTGCCGCCCGCCGCCAGCGCCTTGTCGGTATGGGGCGGGGTGAGCATTGCCGCCGCGACCTTGCCCGCGAGGAAGGCTTCCAGGCGGATCGGCGTGTTGCCGATGATCTCGGTCTCGTAATCGGCCTCGGACAGGCCTTCGTCCAACATCATCTTGTTGCGGATGGCGTCGAAATTGGAGTCCACCGGATCGGCCGCGAACAGCTTGCCGCGCAGGTCGGCGAAACCGGCGATGTCGGGCTGCACCACCATCTGCACGTTGAGCCCGGTCTCGGCCTGCATCACCAGGACGTAATCCACGCCGTCCTGGGTGACACGCGCCAGCATCGTGTCGGCGGAAGAGATGGTCAGCGGCCAGCGTCCCTCGGCGAGCTCCCGGTTGTGGTCCGGGGCCAGGTCCACTTCGTGATAGCCGACCTCGAGGTCGAGCTCGGCGAAAAACCCCCTGGTCGATGCCACGATATGGGCGGGGCGCTGGTAATAGCCGCTGATGGTGATGCGGTCCATGGATATCACCCCTTGTCGGTTCGGGCGGGCGGACGGTCCGCGCGGGTCTTGGTCCGCCACTCTATCAAGAGCGGACGCGGTTCAACAACCAGGACCCTAGGGCGGGGCAGTGCGCCGTGGTATGTGTGCGGGCGGAAAGCCGGACGCAGGACAGGTGAGGCGGGGGAAGGCGGGTTTGAGCTATCGCACCATGAAATGGGGCCTGTTCGCGGTTCTGTTTGCGATAGCGCCCGCGCCGGTGATCGTCTTCGAGAGCTTCATGACGGGGCCGGTCATTTTCGTCGCTGCCAATGTGATCTCGCTGATCCGGGATGCGTTGAGGCCCGCAGGCGCCGCCGGGGTGGAAATCGTCGGTTTTTTCCTGGTTCATCTCGCGATCTACCTGTTCCTCTATGGCCTTGCGGCTTCGGCGGCTGCCAAGGGGCTCGATTTGATCGGCAATCGGGCGATCCGGGGCGCGGCTTGCGCGGCGCTGGTGGC
>JAHEKA010000548.1 GCA_024638585.1 Rhodospirillales bacterium | reverse complement strand
TTGAGCTTCCTGTTCGTAGGGGATGTGTTTCTGTTCGTCCATGGGGAAGTCCTTTATGGCTGTAGCGTTATCTGGTGCCCTGTCATCAGCGGCAGAAGCAAATTCTCGTAAAAGTTATATGGGTATTTCACGCGCGAGTTTAAAGACCGGCACGGCGGAACCATTGAAAGCATTGGCCCTTGTCATAGCGACATCGCGTCTCTAGCTTCCAAACGAACCCCAGTCAGGGGTGAGGATGGATGCGCCCAATGGCGAAAAAGATCTCCAACAGCGCAAGCCGGAAGGACGAGGCCCGTTATTTGGGAGACCGCGTTCTTGAGGACTTGCTCACAGCCGCCAAGGTGCGGGGCAGGGCGCGCTATCGCTCCGCCCGGGAGGTGCGTGGCCTGCTGCGCGGCGTTCTGGCCGCGCCTTATGGACCCGATCCCGATGCCTGGCTTGAGCTGGTCGGCAAGGGGCTGGGCGCCAAGCTGGAGACCCAGCTCAAGGCGCTCCGGGCGGAGATGGCGCGCAAGGCGGTGCCCGAGGCGCCGGAGCTGGCGGAGCGCCTCATGGCGGTTCGCGCGCGCCTAGCCAAGGGCCGCCTCGACGGCTTCATCGTCGGTCTCGCCGATGCGCATCAGGGGGAATACGTGCCCAATAGTGAGGCCCGCCTCACCTGGCTGACGGGCTTCACCGGTTCTGCCGGTCTCGCCATCGTCATGGCGGACCAGGCGGCGCTGTTCGTCGATGGCCGCTATACCCTGCAGGCGCGCAAACAGGTCGATACCAAGCGCTTCTCACTCCACCATATTTCCCGCATGCCGCCCGCCAAATGGATCGGGTCCAACCTGCCAAGAGGCGCGCGACTCGGATTCGATGCCTGGCTGCTGACGCCGAGAGACGTGGCACGATATGAGGCGGCCGCCGCCGATGCGGGGGCCAAACTGGTGGCCGCCGCCCGCAACCCCATCGACGCGGCCTGGCGGGGACGGGCGGCGCCGCCGATTTCTCCGATCCGCCCGCTCGCCAAACGATTCACCGGGCGTTCCAGCCTGGAAAAACGCCAGCAGATCGCCGCCGGCCTGGCTGCGCGCGGCGCCCAGGCGGCGGTGCTTTCGGCGCCGGATTCGATCGCCTGGTTGTTGAATATTCGCGGTCAGGACGTCGAATTCTCGCCCCTGCCGCTCGCCTTTGCGGTAATCGCGCGGGACGGCAAGGTCCAGCTTGCCGTCGATCCGCGCAAGCTGACCGACGCGGCGCGGCGCCATCTCGGCCGGGACGTGAGGGTGATTGCGCCGCAAGACCTTGGGCCCGCGCTCGATCGGCTGGCCAAGGGCAGGCGACCTGTCGAAGTGGATCCCGCGCGCATTCCCTATTGGATCTTCCGCCGTCTTGCCCGCGGCGGGGCCGAGGTGCGGGATGCCGTCGATCCTTGCGTCGCGCCCAAGGCGGCTAAGAACCGGGTGGAGCTCAAGGGTATCCGTGCCGCCCATCTGCGCGACGGCGCGGCGCTGACCCGGTTCCTCGCTTGGTTCGACCGTGAGGCACCCAAGGGAAAGCTGACGGAGGTGGCCGCGGCAGCCAAGGTCGATGCCTTTCGGGCCGAGAACGACCTGTTTCAGGGGCTCTCCTTCCCGACGATCTCCGGTTCCGGTCCCAACGGCGCCATCGTCCATTACCGGGCGACCGAGGCGAGCGACCGGCGCATCCGTCCGGGCGATGTGTTTCTGCTCGATTCCGGCGGCCAGTATCTTGACGGCACTACCGATGTCACGCGCACCGTGTGGGTCGGCGGCGGGCGCCCCCCGGCCCGGGCGTTGAGGGACGTCTATACGCGGGTGCTCAAGGGCAATATCCAGTTGGCGACCGTGCGGTTTCCGGCGGGCACCTCGGGCTCCCAGCTCGACGTGTTGGCGCGCCGCGCGCTGTGGGATGCGGGCTTCGAATACGATCACGGCACCGGCCACGGGGTAGGGCACTTCCTCAATGTCCACGAGGGGCCCCAGCGCGTGTCCCAGATCCCCAATTCGGTGGCGCTGGAACCCGGCATGGTGCTGTCCGACGAACCCGGTTTTTACAAGACAGGCGCCTTCGGCATCCGCATCGAAACGCTGCTGGCGGTCATCCAAGCCAAGGACGGGGTGGGCAAGCGGCCGATGCGAGCGTTCGAGACATTGACCCTCGCCCCGATCGACCGCCGGCTGATCGATCCCAAGCTGCTCTCGGATGAGGAAAGGCGCTGGTTCAACGCCTATCACGCACGGGTCGCCAAGGCGCTGGCGC
>JAHEKA010000079.1 GCA_024638585.1 Rhodospirillales bacterium | reverse complement strand
TAAACCGCAAATCCATCGCCGGCGACAGCGAGAGCGTCCCCCGAAGAAACCAGATCCAAGGCGTGGTCGACGTGGCGAAGAATTGGTTCCTGGTGCTCCGCTGCTCGACCATCGGCGCCGGGCTGGGTGCCATCCCGGGGGTCGGTGCATCGGTCATCGACTGGATTGCCTATGCCCATGCCATCAAGTCGGAGAAGGGCGCGAAGCAATCCTTCGGCAAAGGCGACGTCCGGGGCGTCATCGCTTCTGAGAGTTCGAACAATGCCAAGGAAGGCGGCGCGCTGATCCCGACCATCGCCTTCGGGGTACCGGGAACCGCCTCCATGGCCCTGCTTCTTGGCGCCTTTCTGATCCACGGGTTGAATCCCGGCCCCGATATGCTGACCACGCGGCTCGACGTCACCTACACCCTGGTCTGGAGCGTCGCCATCGCCAACATCATCGGCGCCGGTATCTGCTTCATCTTCGCCGACCAGTTGGCGAAAATTGCCCTGGTCCGCATCGGCATCCTCGCCCCCGTCATCATCGCCATCACCTTCGTCGGCGCCTTCCAGGGAGCCAAGGAATGGGGCGATCTTTTCGTCCTGCTTGGTCTGGGGGTGCTGGGCTGGATCATGAAGCGCCTGCGTTGGCCGCGTCCTCCGCTGATCCTCGGCTTCGTGCTCGGCGATATCTTCGAAAACTCGATGTTCATCTCGGTCGAACGCTACGGTTTCGAGTGGCTGACGCGGCCCATCGTCGTGGTCCTCCTCGCGATCACCTTGTACGGGATCTTCGCCCCGGCAGTGAAATCCTACCTGGCGCGGCGCCGGGCGCGGCGGGAAAGGCCTCAAGCGCGCTTCAAACTTCAGAAACCGACCCCGGATACGGTCTTCACCCTGCTTCTGCTTCTGGGATTCGCGGTGACCCTCTACGTTTCCTGGGACTGGGATTTCGGCGCCAGGCTGGTCCCCCAGGTGATCGCCTGGGCCGCCGTCGGTTTGACCGCCTATCTTCTGCTGACTGGATTGTTCTTCGCGGAGGAACCGTTCCGGTTGGCGCCGAACATCGCGGGCATCCCCGGTGCCGAGCCGAAATCCGGGGAAGACATGCATTTCGACATCACCGCCGATTATGGCGAGCTCACCCGCAAGGACATTCTGACGCGTGCCATCGTCTATTTCGCGTGGTGCCTGTTTTTCCTTGTCGCCGCGGGTGTGGTTGGCCTGCTCCCGGCGATGGCCGTGTTCCTGATCAGCTATATCCGTTTCGAAGGGCGGGAAAGCTGGACGACAACCTTGGCCGTGGCGGCGACAGTTTGGGTCGCGGCCTATGTCCTGTTCCACAAGATCCTGATCATTCCATGGCCACAGGCGCTGCTGGGCGACTGGCTTCCGTTCCTGCGCTCATCCAACTGGCTCAACCTGGTCTGACCCAGCCGGGCGCATCGAAGCAGATGGAAAAGGCGCCCCCGGTTAGGGGCGCCTTAAGTGGAATTCGATGATAGAACGGATTACTTCTTTTTCTTGAATTTCAAGTACTTCCGGAGCTGGGCGATGACCGGCTCGGGCGTCGAGAAGGCGGCCTTGGCCAATTCTTCGATCTTAGCACCCGAAATCGGGTCAACCCGGGCCCGCTTGGCCTTGGCGTCGGCCAGGAAACCCTTGTCCTTCATGGTATCGGTGAAGGCTTTGCGCAGTGCTTCCACCCGATCCTTGGGCACCCCTGGCGGTACCCAGAAGCCCATGCCGAGATGCTCGGACAGTTCGAGGAAGGTCAGCATCTGTTTGTGATCCTTGCTCTTGAGCAGGTCGCGCAAATGGGGGGTATTGGGGAGTGCGGGAATCTTCGGGCCGTATTGCACGAGTTGGATGATCTTTTTCTCATCCAGCCATTTCTTCTTCACCGTGGTCCAGCCGGTCCAGTAGTTCATGCGACCGTTCACTTCGCCCGTTTCCATGGCCTTATTGATCGGTGCGCCGCCCTTGTAGCCGCGGATGATCTGGAACTTGGTGCCGAGGGTCGCATTCATGAACATGGGCAGCAAATAGGTCTCTGAGCCAAAGCCGGTGGAGCCCATGATGATCGATTTCTTTTTCGCCTCTTCAATGGTCTTGACCGGCGAGGTATGCCAGACCGTCACCACCGCCGGGCGCGGCGTGATCGAACCCAGCCAGATGAACTTGGAGGCGTCGTATTTCGCCCCCCGCAAGGTCGGCGCCAGCACCGACGGAGACAGGATCTGGCCGACGTCAGTACCGTCTTTTTTCCCCTTGTTGTAAACCCAGGACGCGCCCTTGGTGCCGCCGCCGCCCGGACGAAACTGGCAGATGGCTTTCGGATTCCCTGGGATGTGTTTGCCCCAGTGAGCGGCGAAAAGGCGGCAATAAAGACCCAGGGACGCGCCGGCGCTTCCCGACACAGTGATCGATACGGTCTTACCGGCAAAGAAATCCGCAGGCGCAGCCGCGGCGGGTAGAGCGCAATACGCGCCGACCGCCACAGCGGCCGACGATGCCACAGCTGTCAAGCCGATGAGTTTCATTTTCTGTTCTCCCTGTTCCATTTTGTCGAAGGCCGAAGCCACATGTCACAAGCGACTCGACGAATGTTAGCGCATTTGATGCGCGAGGAAAGGACTCAAGACCATACCCGCACACCCCACGCCAAAGCCGCCGTCATATTCTCCTGGCTATTTTTCTCCACTTGGCCCGCCACCCAATTGCTTTGAAGATGTCCGGATCGGTGACGGGATGAACGAACGTAGCGCGGACAGTGGCGCCGATCATGGTGCCGTCCCACCGCTGGACAGCCGCATCCGCCGCGTCCAAGATCAAAAATCGCAAGCGGGCGGCGAGGGGCTTGGACGCAGAGGAGGGAGCATATGGCGTTCGATTACGTGGTGATCGGTGCCGGATCGGCGGGCTGCGTGCTGGCCAATCGGTTGACCGAAGATAGCGCTAACACCGTCTTGCTATTGGAAGCGGGGGGCCGCGATATCAATCCCCTGATCCACGTGCCGCTTGGTGTCGGAAAGTTATGGTCTTCGCGGTTGCACGATTGGGGCTATGACACCGAACCGGAGCCTCAACTCGACGGCCGGCGCATCGAGGTGATGCGCGGGCGCGTCATCGGCGGCTCGTCGTCCATCAACGCGATGGGCTACGCCCGGGGCCATCGCGAAGACTATGATCGCTGGGCCGGCTATGGGCTCGACGGCTGGTCGTACCGCGACGTCCTGCCCTATTTCAAGCGCCTGGAAGCGTGGGAACGCGGCGGCGATGCCTACCGTGGCGGCGACGGGCCGCTCGCCATCGAGGAATCGCGCTCGGCCGACCCGATATGGGATGCCTGGCTCGAGGCGGCGCGGACCTCCGGCCAGCCGGTGACCGACGATCTCAACGGGGCCGAGCAGATCGGCTTTGCCCGTTTGCAGAACACCATAAAGAACGGTCATCGCTGGACCATCGCCCGGGCTTATCTCGATGGCGCACGCCAGCGCGACAATCTGAAGGTGGTAACCGGGGCGCTCGCCCGGCGCATCATCGTAGAGCAGGGATGTGCCACGGGGGTCGAATATGCCAAGGGTGGCAAGACGCTGATCGCCCGCGCCGACAAGGAGGTCATTCTTGCCGGCGGCGCGATTAATTCGCCTCAGCTTCTGATGTGTTCTGGCATTGGTCCTGCCGATCACTTGCGTGCTCAGGGCATTGAGGTGGTGGTTGATTCCGCAGGGGTCGGTCAAAATCTGCAGGATCATATCTCCTCGGTCGTGTGGTATCGGCGGCGCGCTCCGGGACCGTTCCGCGGACACCTGCGGTGGGACCGGTTGCTGTTCAGCATGGCGCGCGCCTACCTGACCCGCAGCGGCCCGGCGACCACCCTGCCCGCCGGTGTCATCGCCTTCCTAAAGACCCGGCCCGAACTCAACGCGGCGGACATCCATTTCCTGTTCCGCTCCCTGCCGCCGGGCGCGGCGCCCTGGTTCCCCGGCATCACCAAGAGCTGGGAGGACGCCATCATGGTGCGTCCGGTGCTGCTGCATCCCGAAAGCCGGGGCGAAGTATCCCTCACCTCTTCCGACCCGGCCGCACCCCCCCGCATCGTGCAGAATTTCCTGTCCGCCGACGCGGACATCCGCGGCCTGCGCGACGGCGTCAAGCTGGCCCGGGAGGTGGCGGGCCAAGCCCCGTTGGATCCCTATCGCGGTGATGAGATGGGGCCCGGTCCCGGAGTTGAGACGGATGCCGAGATCGATGCCTATAACCGGCGGGTCTCCCAGACCGCGCACCACCCCTGCGGAACCTGCGCCATGGGCACCGGTCCCGAGGCGGTGGTCGACGGCGCGCTTAAACTGCGCGGCGTCGAACGCTTGCGCGTCATCGACGCCTCGGTGATTCCCGATCTGGTGGCCGGGGCGCTCAACGCCGTGGTGGTGATGATCGCGGAAAAGGCATCCGACATGATCCTCAATCGGCCGCCGCCACCCGCCGCCGAGGCCTGACCATCAAGGCACGGCATATCCTTGCAACAGACCACCGAGGCGCACCGCCCGCTGCCATCGCGTTGTACGGAGAGGGCGCACCCGTAGGGCGCCGGCTCAGGTGATTTCGGCGGCGCGGCGGACGCTCGCGATCAGCGAGGTGCGCAGCATGAATTCCCGGGCGCGGACGGGGTCTTCGGAGGTACGCCGAAGCTCGTCCATGCGTTTCTTGCGCGCTTCCGGGTCGCGTTCCTCCAGGTTCTTCTTGTTCTGGATGGTCTGGGCCTGGATGAATTCGGTGTTGGTGATCCGGCGCTGGCGGTCGTAAAGATCGAGGAGTTCGTCCCCCGCGTCGCCCTTCCACACGCGGGCCAGCTTCTCGGCCAGATTGACGGCATCATGGATGCCGCCGTTGAGCCCCATGCCGCCGATGGAATTGTTGAGATGCGCCGAATCTCCGGCCAGCAGCGCCCGCCCCTTGCGAAAGGTGACGGCAACCCGCTGGTGGATCTTGTACAGATTGCGGTGGACGATCTCGTAGCCGCCATCCTTGGGGAAGAACCGGCCAAGGGTGGCCTGGGCGTTCTCATCGCCCAGCACCTCCTCATCGGCGCGGTCGGGATCCGCGGGAAATACCGCCCGCCACAGGCCCGGCGGGCCGTCGGCGGCGACCTTGAACAGGTTGCACCATTCGTCCGGGTCGAAAAAGTAGTTGCGGTAGACCAGATCGCGATGGGCCTGGAAATCGAAGGGCGAGGTCAGCACCAGGAAATGCTCGGGGTAGGTAAAACCCTCGAAGTCGATGTCGAGTGCCTTGCGCGTTTCGCTGCGCCCGCCATCGGCGCCGATCAGATAGCTCCCCGCCAGTTCCTGCGCGCCATCGGCGGTCTCCACCGTGACGGTAACGCCGTCCGCATCCTGGCGGAGGCCGGTCACCCGGTGTGAGAACCGCACCTCCGTGCCGGGCAGCGCCGCCAGGGCATCGAAGGCGATCGAAGCGGTCTTGAACTGTTCACATTGGACGACATAGGGGAAGCGGCAATCCTCCGCAAGAAGCTGATGGTCGAATTCGGCCACCAGGTCGCCGGTGACCCGGTCCCAGAAACGGAAATGGCGGCAATGGAGACCGCGGCGTTCGATCTCTTCCAAGAGGCCGAGATCGTCAAGCATCTCCAGTGTCGCGGGATGGGTGGTCGCCGCGCGGGGGTCTTCGTAAAGGCGGTCCTCGGCCTCCAGGACGATCACCGGCACCTGGCGCTGGGCGAGCGCCAAAGCGGCGATCAGGCCGACCGGTCCGGCGCCGGCGATGAGCACGGGCCTGGGGGTTACGTCTTGCGCCATCACGTTCCCCTCATCCCGGACGACACCGCGCTGGCGCGGGTCTCCTTCAAGGATCGAATGTCATGTGCGCGCGGCATCGCGATGGCTTCTCCTGACGATCGTCATCGGCCCAACCGGGCCGTTGGAAGGGGACGGCTCCCGGGTGGGAATCTATTGGTATCCGATCGTGGGGCGTTCCTCAATGGGCCCCGGCCCCAGCAAGACTGCGGCCCGAGTACGACTGCGGCCCGTTGCCGCCGAGAAGGGGCGGTGGATCGCAGGCGATCACGTTAATCCGCGTCCTCGCCGTCCTCATCCCCAAGCGCGCGGATTTCGGTGTTCATCTCCACATCCTTGCGCCGGCGCTGGGCAAAGGACTTGCCGGTCTCCCAGTAGTCGCTGTCTGTCGCGCGTTTGGCCATGGCCTCGAAATCCTCGTTCCATTCCCCGAGATCGTAGCCGTACCAGGGCGCTTCCGGGGTCAGTGCGGGCAGGCCGAGCTCATCCCAGATTTTCGCCGCCTTCTCCATGAATTCACGTTTGGGCAGGGATACCGGCGGGAAATTCTCCTTCAGCGTCGCGTCGATCAGCACCGCGGCATCCTCGGGGTCAAGTGTGCTGCGTGGCCCGTGGCCCTGGTCCTGGTGTTTCATGACCTCGACGTCATGCTGGGGCCGGGAACGATAGCTCATCGCCCAAAACACCGCATCGGCGTTGGCCGGGTCGATATCTTCGTCGACGGCGACGATCCATTTGCCTTCGGATTGCCGGAAGGAGGTGATGCCGTACATCGCGCGCCATATCTCGGTTCGCGGGGTTGCCCGTTCGAACACCAGCACGATGACCCGCTGCAGGGAGGTGAGCGGCTCGTGCGCCTTGACCGCCACCAATCCTCGTATGCCCAACTGATCGCGCAGATAGCGGGTCTGATTGGCCTCATAGGCAAAGCGTCGGATGACGCTCGATTCGCTCGGCGCCACCTGGCTCATCCACGAGGTGATCACGGCATCCTTGCGCCGCGTGATGGCGGTGACATCCATATAGCCGTTGTATTCGCAGAGGTTGATATAGCCGTGGGATTCGCCGAATGGCGCTTCCGGTTCCAGGTATTCGGTGTCGATCAGCCCCTCGATGACGACTTCGGCCTCGGCGGGCACCAGGAGGTCGACGGTCTCCGCCGCGACCATGTTGATGGGGCCGCCGGCCAGCGCGCCGGCCACCGCGAGCTCATCCTGGTCTTCCGGCATCTTCTGCACCGAGGCATAGGAGACGATGGGCGGACAGCCGACGACCACCGCGCAGGGCATGGGCTGGCCGCGTTCCTTCCATTTCAGCCAATGGAGGTAGCCGCCGGTACGCAGTTCCACCGAAGTGTTGATGCCGAGCCGGTCCGGTGCCTTGATCTGTCCCCGGTAGTTGCCGACGTTTTGAATGCCGCTGTCGGGATCCTTGGTGATGTAGTGCGACGATGAGGTATAGGGCGCGTTATCCCATCCGGGTGTAGAGATGGGCACCGGGATGTCGTCCAGTCCCTTGCCCTTGGTGAGATCCGCACCCCGATAGACGATGTCCCGGCAGGGGGCGACGGCGGCGTCGACCACATGCGGCGCCACGGGATCACGCAGCGCCGCGGACCACCTGTCCTTCACTTCCTCCAGGGGGTGGCCGATGCCGAGCTCGTAGATGGCGGGATTGCCCGCCAGCCCACAGACCAGCACCGGCATATCGAACTTGCGGCCCTTGGAATCGGTCACATTTGTGAAGAGAAACGCCTTGCGGTCTTCCTCCGCGATGCCGCCCCGGTATTGCCAGCGGACCACGGGGTGCATCTCGGTATCCTTGTTGATGGGGCGGTCCACTTCCACCAGCAACCCGGCATCGCGAAGCGCCGCAATGTGTTCATGCAGGTCCCGATAAGGCCGCGACGGCGCGCCGGCAACCGCCATTAGTTCAACCCCTTGCCGATGGCGTGAGCTCTTTCCTCCGCGCGATCGGACCGGACGTTCCGGATGGAAAAAATCGCATCGCCAAACGGCAAATGGGACGGCGCATTCACGCCGCCGGCATCACATAAAGGACTCTCCATAAAGATCGAAACCTTTCCTGTATGCATCCTCGGACCTGTCGTGGAATGTAAGAGTTGCGGCAAGGAACCAGACGCCCCAACACCCTGGCTGACATATCACAATGGCCCGCTAACCTACTCTGATGGGCCGCGTTTTGCCAGGGCGGCGCCGGTCTGGGACTTCCCTTGGCGGGTCATCCCGCGGGCTCGACGATCAGGGCGCAGCCGGCGGCGTCTTCCGGGCCGATGACGAGGCGATCTGGCGCGTCGCGAAGCAACCCTACGCCTTGCGCGGAAAGAAAGCCCCGGGTCTGGGCAAGGTCGGATGACGTCAAGCCGATCGCCGCTACCGCGGGAGGGCGGGTATTCGGCAGGCCGTACAACTCCGACAAGTCGCCCGGACGGCAAAACTTCAGCCATCCGCGATCCAGGGCAACCGTTTCCCCCGGATCGTCCCCGGTTGCGGGGCGCCCGGTGAAGGCGGAAAGGCGCGCAGCACTTTCCCCCGGATCCTCGACGGCGTAGACGACCCCGGCCAGCCCGCTCACGGCATTCTGCGCCGTGATGAAACGATCCTGCCAGACATGCTCGGGCGTGTGATGGGTCAGGGTCTGTATGCGGCCCTCGGGGATGGAGCCGAAGGCGGCGCGCAGGACGGTGAAGGCGGCCTCGGCCGGGTTGCCGTCGGCTGCCTCGACCTCGCGCCGGAGGTTCACCAGGGGCTGGAGCTCGAATCCGGCCTCCTCCAGCCGCGTCACCTCGGCGGCGGCATCCGAGACGGCAAAGGCGGTCAGGTGGACGCCGACGTAACGCGCCATCTCGTCGCGCAGATGTCGGGCCACCGCCGTGTCGCTGCCCGGAACGGCGCCAAGGAACTCCAGGTAACCGCGCTCCAGC
>JAHEKA010000547.1 GCA_024638585.1 Rhodospirillales bacterium | reverse complement strand
GGAGACGCGGTTGGCATGGATGGAAAAGCGCCAGCCGGGATCGGATTGCGGCATGTGGCAGGGCAGCACATCGAATTCTGCGACGATCAAGCGGGCCTCCCTTCCCCCGGTGCGTACGCGCCGGTGGGTCCTTTGGAAAATCCTAGCACAGCGTTACCCGGACACACCATTGCAGACAATCCAGGCATCCGACCGGCCACCACATCCGCGCTTGGCATTCTCGCCCTCCCAGTGGGATGATCCCGCGATGATCGGGGGGACACCACTGCACGAACGAGGGAGATGAATACGGCAGCGGATACGGGCGCATTCGATTGCGTCATCCTGGGCGGCGGATCGGCGGGCTGCGTGCTGGCCAACCGGCTCAGCGCCGACCCGGCCAACTCGGTCGCCCTGGTGGAGGCCGGCGGCAAGGACAATTGGATCTGGCTGCACATCCCGGTCGGCTATCTCTATGCCATGAACAATCCGCGCGCCGACTGGATGTTCCGCACCCGCCCCGATCCCGGGCTGGGCGGCCGCGACCTCGCCTATCCCCGCGGCAAGGTGATCGGCGGCTCGTCCGCCATTAACGCCATGATCTACATGCGCAGCCAGGCGGCGGATTACGACGGCTGGCGCCAGTTGGGGCTGGACGGCTGGAGCTGGGACGACTTGCTGCCGCTCTTCAAGGGGCACGAGGACCATTTCAAGGGCGCGAGTGAGCATCACGGGGCGGGCGGCGAATGGCGGGTGGACCAACCCCGCATCGGCTGGGAGATATTGGATGCCTTCATCGATGCGGCCAACGACACCGGCATCCCGAAGACGGACGACTTCAATACCGGCGACAACGAAGGCTGCGGCTATTTCCACGTCAACCAGAAAGGCGGGCGACGTTGGAGCGCGGCGCGCGGCTTCCTCAAGCCGGTTCTGAAACGTCCCAACCTGACGGTCATCACCGGGGCGCTGGCCGACCGCCTGGTGCTGGACGGAACCCGCGCGGTCGGCGCCCGCATCCACCAGGGCGGCGCCGAGCGGATCTTGCGGGCACGGCACGAGGTGATCCTGTCCGCCGGCGCGGTGGCAAGCCCGGCGATCCTGGAAAGGTCGGGCATCGGCGATGCGGACCTCCTTGGGGCACGCGGCATCGATGCGGTTCACCACCTGCCGGGGGTCGGCGAGAACCTGCAGGACCACCTCCAGATCCGGCCCATCTTCAAGGTCGCGGGCGTGCGCACCCTCAATTCCGAATACCGCTCGTTCACAAAGCGCGCTTTTTACGGCGCACAATACGCGCTCACCCGCCGCGGACCGCTGACCATGGCGCCGTCCCATATCGGCGCCTTCACCCGCTCTGCCCCCGAATTCGCCACCCCCAACCTGCAGTTCCACATCCAGCCGCTGTCCCTCGACAAGTTCGGCGATCCTCTCCACGATTTCGACGCGCTGACCGTCAGCGTCTGCAACCTGCGCCCGACCAGCCGCGGCTCGGTCCATGCCGCTTCGTCCGCCCCCGATGCCGCGCCGGAGATCGTCACCAACTACCTGTCGACCGAGGACGACCGGCGCGTCGCCATCGATTCCCTGCGCCTCGTGCGCCGCATCATCAAGTCACCGGCACTGGCGCGCTACGCGCCGGTTGAATTCCGCCCGGGTGCGGAGGTGGACGACGATGCCGGGTTGCTGAAAGCCGCGGGCGATCTCGGCACGACGATCTTCCATCCCGTCGGCACCGCCAAGATGGGCCCGGACAACGACCCCATGGCGGTCACCGACGCCCGCCTCCGCGTGCGAGGCATCGAAGCCCTTCGCGTCATCGACGCCTCTGTGATGCCCCGGATCGTCTCAGGCAACACCAACTCGCCCACCATCATGATTGCCGAGAAAGGTGCCGCCATGGTCCTGGCGGACCGGTGAGGCCGGCGCGGATTGGTGGTAACCTGGGCGAAGAAAATGCGGCGGGCGGCGGGAAATCGCCTTTTGGGGGGATCCCATGCTGGAGCTTTATCACGGGGGTACGTCGGTCTGTTCGGTCAAGGTGCGGCTGGTACTGGCGGAGAAGGACCTCGATTGGGAAAGCCATTACTTTTCCCTCGACCGGCGCGAACACCAGACCGAGGCCTACCGCGCCATCAATCCCAACCTCAAGGTGCCGGCGCTGGTCGATGACGGGGTGCCGGTCGTCGAATCGACGGTGATCAACGAATACCTGGACGACCGCTTTCCCGACGTGCCGCTCAAGCCCGAAAACCCGCAGATGCGCGCCCGCATGCGGCTCTGGACCCAGCAGCTCGACACC
>JAHEKA010000546.1 GCA_024638585.1 Rhodospirillales bacterium | reverse complement strand
GCCTGTTTCCATACGCCACCGCCTGAGAGGAATTTCATGACCATAGCCCGCGTGATCCTGATTAACGCCCCCGGCGATAACCCAGAAACTGCCGAGCGCGTCTGGAAGACGGAATGCGCGCCGCTGATGACACGTCAAGCTGGATGCCTCTCGGAAAAGCTCATGCGGTCCCTGGATCGGCCGGAGCTCTATATCTCCTACTCCGAATGGGACAGCCTTGACTCGATCGAACGCTACCGCGAATCGACGGAGCACGACACCATCAAGAGCGAGATCCGGGCCCTGCAAGACGCGCGTGCCGTCGTGTGGGTCTATGAAATCATCGAGTAACCTTTTGCCGCTACCCTTGGCCTGCCGGCGCATCCGGTCCCCGCTCCCCGCATCGCGGTGGAACGACGATGCGACGGCGTTGCGAAAGGCCAAGAGAAGGAATAGGTTTCGCCCGACCGGGGAGTGGCGCAGTCTGGTAGCGCACCTGCTTTGGGAGCAGGGGGTCGGAGGTTCGAATCCTCTCTCCCCGACCAAACCCGGTCTTGACCGGCACACAGACGCCGGATACGAGAGCCGTTTTTGACCTGTGAGGACGACCATGCCCGAAGCGCGCATCTTTCAGCCCTGCCGCACGGCCATGCAACAGGGCCGTGCCAAAACCAAGCAATGGCTTCTGGAATTCGAGCAATCCAAGCCCCGAACGATCGATCCGGTGATGGGCTGGACATCGTCGGCGGATACGCGCCAACAGGTCAGAATGTATTTCGACAGTAAGGAAGACGCCATCGCCTTCGCCGATCGCAACGCCATTCCTTTCAGGGTCGTGGAACCGAAAGCGCAAAGACCACGGCGCAAAAGTTATGCTGAGAATTTCCGCTTCGACAAGGTCACCTGACAGGAGGACCGACACCGGGGCGCCCTTAGCTCAGTTGGATAGAGCAGCGGCCTTCTAAGCCGCAGGTCGCAGGTTCGAATCCTGCAGGGCGCGCCATTTTCTTGATCACGGATCCCATCCTGCGCTTCTCCATTTTCCGCGTGGGGAAATCCCGGCCGAGGCCGGCGTATTGCCCCTTGTCTCGCCCCAACCTTTTTGATTAGCTCCAATGCGGCGTCCCGATCGGAGGGCGCCTCACAAACTCGGCCGAAGGGAGGCATAAATGATCGGCAAGAAAAAGGTGCATGTGTTTGACACCGATCGCGATAAGAAATTCCTGCTCGAACCCTACAATGACTGGTCGGCCGCCGAAGGCCCCCCGGTTCACGAGGATTTCGCGATCAACGCGATCGACGCGGAGACCGGCCCCTGGCCGCGCTTCGATTGCAAGGGTGCCTTCCTGCATGTGCACGGGCGCGGGGATTACTGCAGCGCCTACACGCTCGATATCGATCCCGGCAAGAAGACCGCGCCGATGCGTCACCTCTACGAACCGATGTTCTACGGCCTGGAAGGGCACGGCTCGACCATCGTCGATCTGCCCAACGGCACCCGCCATTCCTTCGAATGGGGCCCGAAGAGCCTGTTCACGATCCCGCTGAACACGCCCTATCAGATCTTCAACGGATCCGGCACCGAGCGCGCCCTTGTCGCCTGCACCCACGACTTGCCGTTCACCCTGAACCTCTATCACGACGAAGGGTTCATCTTCGAAAACGACTTCGTGTTCGAACAGCGCCTGGGCGATCCCAAATACTATGACGGCGACGGCGATTTCACGCCGATCAAACCGGGACGCCACATGTGGGAAACCACCTATGTCCCCGACCTGACCAATTTCGAACTGCACACCTGGGTCGAACGCGGCGCGGGCGGGGCCAATATCGTCTTCGTGCTGGCCGACGGCACGATGCATGCCCACGTTTCCGAAATTCCCGTGGCGCGCTACAAAAAGGGGCACCGCCATGGTGCCGGGGTTCACATCTGGGCGGTCACCGGCAGCGGCTATTCGCTGCTCTGGTACGAGGCCGATCAGGACTTCCTGGAGGTGCCCTGGACCCACGGGTGGCTCTATGCGCCGGCCGAACAACAGTTCCACCAGCATTTCAACACGTCGCCCGATCCGGCCCGATACCTCGCCATCAGCCTCGGCAACCGGCGCTACCCCTTGCTCAAGCACAAGCGCGACGGCATTGCCGGGGAAACCGATGCCAGCATCAAGGAAGGCGGGCGCCAGGTGGAATACGAGGACCAGGACCCGCGCATCCACAAGAAGTGGCTGGAAGAGATGGCGAAGTCCGGCGTTGCGCCCGACATGGCCGAATATATCGACGAATCGGCCCTCGCGTCCTGAGCCC
>JAHEKA010000545.1 GCA_024638585.1 Rhodospirillales bacterium | reverse complement strand
TCCGCGAGGGCCATGCGTCGGCTGTTCTGGCCGCCTCGATCTTCCACTTCGGCACCTATTCCATCCATGAGGCCAAGGCTCACATGGCGGCGGCGGGGATCCCGATCCGGCTGGAGGACGGTGCCGCGAAAACGAATCTGCAGCCCTCCGGCGCGGTTGAAGGGGCGCCATCATGACGGCGCCCGACGACACCGGCGCCAAGGCATACGAGGTCATCGACCGGCTGTTCGCCACGATTCTCAGCCGCAAGGGCGCGGATGCGGGCGAATCCTACACCGCCAGCCTCTTCGCCGGCGGCCCCAAGCTGATCTGCCGCAAGGTCGGCGAGGAAGCCATCGAGGTGACCATAGAAGGCCTCAAGGGCGACGGCCCGGCGGTGTGTCGGGAAAGCGCCGATTTGATCTATCACCTGATGGTGTTGTGGGCCGAGGCCGGGGTGACGCCGGATGATATCTGGAACGAACTGGCCGGGCGCGAAGGGACATCGGGCCACGCGGAGAAGGCGGCGCGCGCCAAGCCGGATACGGAAGGGGGAGCGTGATGGCGTATGACGCTGACAATATCTTTGCGCGTATCCTGCGGGGCGAGATCCCCTGCGACAAGGTCTATGAGGACGAGCACGTCCTCGCCTTCAACGACATCAGCCCCAAATGTCCCGTCCACGTGCTGGTGATCCCCAAGGGGGAATACGTATCCTTCGACGATTTCTCGGCCAAGGCGAGCGAGGCCGAGATTGCTGCCTTCACCCGGGCGGTGGGCGAAATCGCCCGCGCTGCCGGTGTGGCGGATGCGGGTTACAGGCTGATCGCCAACGCAGGCGCCAATGGCGGCCAGGAAGTCCCCCATTACCACGTCCATATCCTGGGCGGCGGTCCGGTGGGCCCGATGGTCTGCCGCTAGCGCCCCGGCAGCCCCCACCGATCCAATCCCCCAACCGGCCTAGGCCAATGTCTTGGTCATCCGGAGCGCCTTGAGCATGGCGCCGCCCCGGGTCGGTGCGGCGATGGTTTGCTGCTTCTCATAGCCATGGGCCGCGAAGAACGGTTCGGCGTTGAGGGACGATTGCACCCAGATATTGTCGTGGTCCGTGCGGAAGAGGTACCCCTCGGCGCGGGCCAGCAAGGCCCGCCCGACGCCGCGCCGCGCCCAGTCGGGATCGACATAGAGCAGCCAGATTTCGTCCTCCCGGGTGGCGGCAAAGCCGATGACCTTATTATCGCCATCAAGTGCGACCTCGAAATGGCCCGGGCCTTCGATCCGCTCGCGATAGAAATCCTCAGCGATACCGTGGGTCCAACTTTCCAGTTCTTCTTTGCTGTAGCTGTCCCGTGCCTGGCCGAGGATCGCACGGCGATGGACGTGGAAGACGGCAACCGCGTCATTGCACCAGGCGGGCCGGATGGAGAAATCGGGCTGTGTCACCGCGCCATCATGGGCCGGCGGTAGCCGAGCGCCTCGGCGATGTGCAGGCGGGTGACGGTGTCGGCGCCATCCAGGTCGGCCAGGGTGCGCGCGACGCGCAGCACCCGGTGGTAGCCCCGCGCGCTGAGGCGCATCTTTTCCGCGGCCTCTGTCAGAAGGGCCCGGCCGGCCGGATCGGGGGCGGCGATTCGTTCCAGCACCTCGCCATCGGCCTCGGCGTTGGTGCGGATTTTTTCGTCGGGCGCTTCCGCCGCCAGGCGCTCGGCCTGAAGGGTCCGCGCCTGTGCCACCCGGGCGGCGACGGTGGCGGAGTTTTCCGCCGGCGGCGGCAGGGTGAGGTCGGCGGCCTCGACCGCCGGCACCTCCACATGCAGGTCCATGCGGTCATAGAGCGGGCCGGAAATCTTGCCCTGGTATTCACCGGCGCAGCGCGGCGCCCGGTTGCAGGCGAGACCGGGATCGCTTAAGTACCCGCAGCGGCAAGGGTTCATCGCGGCGATCAGCTGAAAGCGCGCGGGCCAGGTGACATGCGCCTGGGCCCGGGCCACCACGGCGCGCCCGGTCTCCAGCGGCTGGCGCAACGCTTCCAGGGTGGGCCGCGCAAATTCCGGCAGCTCGTCGAGGAACAGGACACCGAGATGGGCAAGCGACACCTCGCCGGGTTTGGCCCGGGCGCCGCCGCCGATCAGCGCGGCGAGGGAGGCCGAATGGTGGGGATCGCGGAACGGCCGGCGGCGCAGGATGCGGCCTTCCTCCAGTGTCCCGGCGAGGGAGTGGATCATCGACACCTCGAGCGCCTCGGCCGGGCTCAGCGGCGGCAGGATACCGGGCAGGCGTGCGGCCAGCATCGATTTGCCCGCCCCCGGCGGCC
>JAHEKA010000544.1 GCA_024638585.1 Rhodospirillales bacterium | reverse complement strand
GAAGACCCTGGCAATGGCGTAAAAGATAACGCCCTTGACCGCGAACAGGCCGATGACCGAGGCGACCAGCCAGAACGGGCGCGTGAGCAGTTGCCCCAGGTCCACCCCCATTCCGATCGAAACGAAGAACAGGCCGAGCAGCAGCCCCTTGAAGGGCTCAATATCAACTTCGATCTGGTGGCGGTATTCGGTTTCACTGAACAGAAGCCCGGCGAGAAATGCTCCAAGGGCAAGGGACAGGCCCGCCTGCTGGGTGGCGACGGCGGTGGCGATGATCACCAGCAGCACGGCGGCCAGGAACATCTCTCGGCTCTCACTGCTGCCGACGAAACGGAAAAGCGGCCTGATCACGATCCGGCCCAGTACCAGGATCACGGCGATGGCCAGGACCGCGCCGCCGAACGCGGTCGCCAGGGCGCCGATCTCGGAGCCATCGGTGCCGGCGCCGATGATGCCCACCAGGAGGAGGATCGGCAGCACCGCGAGATCCTGGAACAGGAGAACCGCAAAGGTGGTCTGGCCGACATTGGTGCCAAGCCGCCGGTTCTCCGTCAGAATCTGCAGGACAATGGCGGTCGACGACAGGGCAAAGGCGGCTCCCAACACCATCGCCGCGGCCCGGCTGTTATCGAACAGGGAGGCGACCAAGGCCACCGCGGCGCCGGTCACGATCACCTGAACGCCCCCCATGCCGAAAACGCTGCGGCGCATCGCCCAGAGCCGGTCGAGGGACAGTTCCAACCCGATCATGAACAATAGGAACATCACGCCGAGTTCCGCGAGCGCGCGCACACCTTCGATTTCCCCGATCACCAAATAACTCAGCCACGGCCAGTCACCGGCGAAACGCGCCAGGCCGTAGGGGCCGATCAGCAGGCCGGCGCCCAGGAAGCCCAGCACAGGGCTCACCTTGAGGCGGTGCAGGAACGGCACCAGCAAACCGGCGGCAACCAGGAACACCACGACTTCGCGAAGGTTCAGCGCTTCGGTGTGCACGGGACTCCTGTCCTGGTCCGGCTGTTGGGACTTGATCGGGGCCAGCGGGCGGCCATGAGCGGTCGGCTGCCTTGGTCGGCCCGTTCGGGGCGATCTCCGACCGCCAAGGTTTCTTAGGTGAATTTGTTCGGTTTGGTCAATGGCCGAGCGGTGCGAATCGCAGCCTGCGCGGTCCCGCCGGGCCGAAAGAATAGCCGAAGCCGGCGCCCTTGCGGCGCCGGCCGGGAAAATTCTCCGAGTCTGCGGTCCCTAGGACTGGATGCGCCAGGTGCCGTCGGCTTGGCGGCAGGCGACGCCGGTCACGGTTTCGCCGCGCCCGCCGACGGTCGCGCCCGCCGAGTATTCGCGGCAGTAGCGCCCGTTGTCCTGCTGGAAGGTCCGCTTCGGCGTCACCTCGTAGCGGGCCCCGGTGTCGGGATTGGTCCAGCGCACCGGTCGGCCGGTGGGGGCATGCTCCAGAGCCTGACCGATGCAGGTTTCATCGGCGCGATCGAGGCTGCGGCCCACCGCGCCGCCGACCACGACGCCGGCGACGGTTCCGACGATGGTGGCGGCGATGCGCCCGTCGCCCTTGCCGAACTGGGAGCCAAGGGCGGCGCCGGCCACGCCACCGATCACCATGCCGATCTTATCCCGGTTGCAGGTGCCGAGATGGATGCCGTAAGGCGTCGCATAGGTGCCCCGCGTCACGTAATGGCGTGATCCGCGGAACTTACGGCGATAGCCGTGGGCCGGTGCCCAGGGCGGCGGTCCGCCGGAGAAGCGCACGCTTTTGCCGCCCCAATGGCGGTGCTTGCCATGGCGTTTGTGTTTCCGCTTGTGCTTGTGCTTCCAGTGGCCTTTGCCTTTGCCTTCGGAGTATCCGTCCTCGCCGCGCGCCCAGGGCGGCTTGGACCAGGCGTCCGATACCGCCATGGAAAAGGCGGCGAAAACGATGAGCGCGAGGATCTTACGGGGCACGGTACCCTCCTTTGCGCGGCGTCTCAGGGATGGGGGACGCAACAGCGGCCGGGCAGATCCCTGGTGCCAATCGGCTGAAAGATTCGTTGGGCTTGGCTCTATGATCCCCCGCCGGCGTTGATAATCGATTAAGGCGCGGCCCGCCGATCTCCGGCCTGCGATGCCCGCCCGACACGGGGCCGGAGACCCCCTTGGACCAAGGCCCCCGGCCTTTTTACCCTTTGGAAACCATGCTAAGGGTGGCCGAGGCGCCCCGGGAGGGGCCATGGGGGATGGCGGCCGAGCGATGCTGGACCTGATACGGGAATTCAAGGAGCGAACCAGGCACTATCCATTCAA
>JAHEKA010000543.1 GCA_024638585.1 Rhodospirillales bacterium | reverse complement strand
AAGTTGATGGCGAGGCCGAAGCCGGTGGAGCCCCCCAGCGAAAGACCGACAAAATGGGACCTCTCGATCCCCAGCTCATCCCATAGCCCTATCACGTCGAATTCCAGCAGATCGAAGTCATAGGGCGGCGCGGCGGCCCCGGTCTTGCCATGGCCACGGGTGTCGTAGCGCAGGACCCGGAAGCGGTCCTCGATCAGCGCCACCTGGCCATCCCAGAGATGCAGGTCGGTGGCGAGAGAATTGGAAAAGGTCACCCAGGGTGCGCCGTCGGGCCCGTCGATGCGGTAATGAAACTCCAAGCCGTTGACAGCCACATAAGGCATGATGCGCTCCTATCCCCGTTGCGATCCAATCCGCCGCCCGGACCCTCGGTCGGGCGCCTGCGGACGCGCAAACAATACCCGCTTTCACCGCTCCCGTGCCGATAATCGACGGGTCGGTGAAGCGCCCGGCGCCGGCGTTGACGGCGGACCGATTCCGTTTTCCGATCGGGCGTAAACAAATCCTGAGGAATCTGATAAATTCGGTCTGTGCCCGCGTCTGGTAATCAGATCATGACCAAGCCGTCTTTCCCGACCATGCGGGGTATTGAACGCCGGCCGCCATCGCGGCCCGGCCAATTCTTTCGGATCCCTGGAACGCGCGATCGGGCGGGCCGCTGAACAGCTGTGACGAACGCGGCCCTCAATTGGAATGACCATCACGAGGCGATGAACAATGGCAAAAGAAAACATTAATTCGGTCCTGTTCCTCGGGCCCAGCGACGTCAAGGACGTCATCACCATGGACAAGGCCATCGACCTGGTCGACGCCGGCTACGCCGATGCGGCCAAGTATCCGATCATCAACGCCCCCCGGCGCCGGGTCCATTCCCCCCAAGGCGTGCGCGTTTCGAACTTTCCGGGTGGGGTGGATTCGCTCGGCGTGATCGGCTCCCTCACCCGCGCCGAATCGGTCTCCCACGATCCCAAGAATCAGGTCTATCCCTACCGTGAACATCCGGTCTATCTGCTCTGGGATTCCGAATCTTCGCACCTGAAATCGATCATGGTGGGCGAGATCACCGACAAGCGGGTCGGCTTCTCTTCCGTCATGGCATTGCGGACGGCGGCCACCACCGGTGTCGGCATCCGCTATATGGCACGCAAGGAGTCCGAAGTGGCCGGGGTCTACGGCACCGGCGGCCAGGCCCTGCATAAGGTGCTGGCCTGCGCCTGCGAGCGCGACATCAAGACCTTCAAGATCTATTCGCGCAACCCGGACAACCGCAAGGCCTTCATCGATAAGCTGGAGCCCCTGGTGGACGCGTCGTTCGAGAACCTCGACGATCCGCGCGAGGTGTGCCGGGATTCGGACATCGTCATCTGCGCGACCAATTCCAACGTGCCGGTGTTCGACGGCGACTGGCTGGAACCGGGCCAGCACGTGATCACCGTCGTCGGGTCCAACAACGCGCTGGTGAAAGGCGGCTGGCTCGAATCCGGGCGCCGGGAGAATGACGACCGCACCTGCGAGCGCGCGTCCTTCATCGTCACCAACTGGCGGGAATCGGTGATCCAGGACCAGCAGGCCGGCCTGATCGAACCGATCGAAGCGGGCGTCATCACCTGGGACAAGATCGTCGAGCTGGGCGATATCATCGCCGGCAAGCATCCCGGGCGAACGTCCGACGATGAGATCACCTACCATGCCAACAACAACGGCACCGCCGCGTCCGACCTCGCCATCGCCCAATGGGTCTATGAGCAATGCATCGAAATGGGGCGTGGGCAGAAGCTTGAGATCCCGGTCCCCGGCACCCAGTAGGCCCCGGGGTCCTTCGCGGCGACGATCGCACGACACAGGGCGGCGCGACGATTGCGCTGCATGCACTTTCAAAAGACAATCGGTTGAATAACCGGGGGAGAACACAATGCTTATCATCAACAACGATCTCGTCACCGAGCTGATCACCGTCGAAGACTGCATCGAGGCTCTGGAGGCGGCCTTCAAGAAGCTGCCGACCGGCGGCGCCATCCACCGCCCCAGGATCGACATGTACTTCCCCTGCCAGCGCGACGACGGGTACTTCCGCTGGGGCACCATGGAAGGGGCCAATGACGGCTACTTCGCCATCCGCATGAAATCCGACATCATGCACTGGCCGGAGGACGAGAACGGCAACTGGACGGAAGAAAAATACTGTATCGAACCGGGCACCTATTGCGGCGTGATCCTGTTGATCTCCACCGAGAACGCCGAGCCCCTCGCCTTCATCAACGACGGCGTGTTGCAGCACATGCGGGTCGGCGCCGGCGCC
>JAHEKA010000078.1 GCA_024638585.1 Rhodospirillales bacterium | reverse complement strand
TTGTAGGTCAAAGCGTCGGTTCCCAACTTACGTGCTAGGAAAAATACAAACGAAGTAGTGTCTGACACGTCATACTGTCGCAATTTCGTTTTTTATCCCCTGTACGTGGAAGGGCCAATGTCGGACGCGATGGCAGATGACCCGTTAACTGCTCCGATTACCAGACCAGCCGCGCTTGAGCATTTGACAGGCCCGTCCCGCGGCAAAGTGATCTGGCTCACCGAGTCGGCTATGGACGTGTGCCTGTCGCCGACGCGAACAATAAGGGTATCAAAAGCTCGACGGGGAGACTCGCCGGAGGGTCTGATTGGGCGGTTTCACAAGGCTGCCGATACCTACGAGATCGAAGTGCCGGACGGTTTCCGGGTGTGGGTGAACGGCGATCTCATTGACAAGGTACGTCTCAAGAACGGCGATATGATCGAGTTCGGTGAGACAGGCCCACTTTCCCGATTCTTTCTGTGCGGAGAAGATAAGCCCGTTCACAACACAGTCGCCGATATCGTGGGCGACACTTACCGGTATCTCAGGGTTAGCCGCCAGCCGCGCGCCAAACGTGTTGCCCGGGCTGTTTGCAACCTGGTCCGGAGAATTACGCGTGATACCACCATCCTTTTTCGAGCAGCGGTCGTGGTCGCGATTCTTGGTCTTGCGACGGGGATCTACCATCAAAGTCGTGTCAACGTGATGCTCCAACAGCGGGTTGAGCGTGGCGAATCCCAAATGGAAGGATTTGGTGCAGCGATTGCACGCGCATCAGAACAGGCCTTGCGGGCGCGCGATCTTGAAGCGCTGCGCAAGGAATTCGGCGGACGGCTGGCCACCAATGCCGAGCGTCTCGCGGCCCTGGAAAAACGTTCCGGGGCGAGTGCGCGGGTAATAGCTGAAACGATGTCGTCGATTTTGTTTCTCCAAGGCGCCTATGGGTTTCGAGAACGATCGAGCAAACGCATGCTGCGCCACGCGGTTGACGATAAGGGCCAGCCGAAGATGTCGCCACTCGGCCATCCCCGGCTAACATTGGAGGGGAGCGGGCCGGTTGCCGAGCTCGAATTTACCGGCACAGGATTCGCCGTGAGCGGGGCGAACGTATTGATCACCAACAGGCATGTGGCGCTGCCATGGGAAGAAGATACCGGCACCCAGGCCCTTTCCGACCAAGATATGGAACCGGTATTGTTAAAATTTATCGCTTACCAACCCGGCAAAGCCGATGCAGTTGCTGTTGAATTGTTGAGGGCGAGCAAGGAGGCGGACCTGGCGATCCTGAAGTTCAAGGATGGAGCACCATCGGTTCCGGGCCTGAAACTCGCTGAGGCCCCTCCGAATGCCGGCGATGAAGTGATCGTTATGGGCTATCCAACGGGTCTTGTGTCTATGCTGGCGCAGTCAGGTGAAGCCTTCGTCGAAAATCTTCAAAAGGCCAAGGATACCGACTTTTGGGTTGTGGCTGCACGTCTCGCAAAAGGGGGACATATTAAGCCGCTCGCTAGCCGCGGCATTGTCGCTCGGTCAACCGAAGCAACAATTGTCTATGACGCGGAAACGACCCATGGCGGCAGTGGCGGGCCGGTACTTGACCTGAACGGACACGTAGTGGCCATCAATATGGCGACCATGCCCGGTTACAGCGGTTCGAATCTTGGCGTGCCTGCGGCCAAATTGCGCGCATTTCTGAAAGAAGCCGGGTCGCGCTGACAGAAACTCCCGTCACGAGACGGATTGGAGTTGTGAATGCCCAGTTCGAGCTAAAAGCGAACGTCAACCTGATGTCCGCCTATGACCCAAAGCGGACATGGGGTTAATGGGCGTGCAATCGTCCTTTTCGTTTGGTTTTTTTGGCAAAACACGACAATTTCTTGAACGCTTGCTAAAGGCGGCAAGTCGGATCATGCTCTCTTCCAATAAAAAACAAAATGGGGAGAGAAAACGATGAGACGCAAAAGAACCCGCCTACGTTTCATCAGTGCATTTAGCCGTGCGGCCCCCGCGAAGCTTACCTTGTCTTGCCTCGCATTAATGGCCTTCACAGTCATTGTCCCTGACATCGCAGGTGCGGCCGGGCGCTGTATAGAGGCCCAGCAAACACGTACACAACGAGACGACATACGGCGCTGGATTTTTACCAATACCTGTAGTCAGACGATTGAGCTCAGAATCAGGAATACCAGGGGCAGGGTTTGCGAATCTTACCGGATGGAACGTAACGTAACGCGCTCATTCATTCAGCGTAAGACATGCAGAAGCATGAATGCACTCCAACGCGGTTGCAGCTGCGAGAGCAGGCTAAGGCTTGAAGAGCGCAGGTCACGCTAGCTTTCCAGGAGAAAAGGTGAAGAGATGTCACGTCAACAAGTCTGGTTGTCCCTGGCGATCTTTCTGTCCATGGGAAGCTTAAACGCCATTGCGCAGGATAGACCGGCAACCATGGACCCCGGCAGTGCATCAACACCTCAGTCTGTCCCAACGCCTCAGTCAGGCCCCTCGCTCAAACCGGCACCGCCAGGCATTCAGTGCCGGTTCGAAAGTAGGATAGAGGTAAGGCCCACGCCTGCGTGTGGTTATTATGGTCGCACACCTACTCCAACTCCCAAACCTGGCCGCTACCGTTGCGGCTTGGTTAAAGTAGAAAACAGGTGTGAATGGAAGTGCCCTCATTTTATTGAATGCGCCCGGCCTTACCCGTAGCGGGGCGCAAAGTAAATTAGAAGCCCACCTAACGATCAATCCGCTTGCGACAGATCCAGAGAGAATCTGGCGTTAGAAATGGGAGGAAAAAATGGGGAAGCTAGTTTTAGCGTTGACCACTATCGCGTTGTTGTTTCTTGTGGGGCTTTATGCCGAGAGTGCCAGTGCCAAAGATGCTAATGCATTCAATCCTAAAGTTCCGGCAGTCGCGGCCGAGTTGGCCGGATCAGCTAAGGGAATCTGCGCTCCTACAGGTGAATTGCGGTCGGATAAAGACCGTCACTTAAAAAAATATGCTCAAGATAGGTGGACAGTCTGCCGAAATGGATGTCAGAGACAAAAATCGCAATGTTTTTCCCAATGCAACAATAAAACGGGAGACGAACGTCGACAGTGTATGAATTTTTGCAACACCCAAGTGATTTCATGCCTCCGTGGTTGCATCTAACGCTGGCACCAAATATGAGATAAATAGCGATACCCCTCGTAATTCATTGGGTGACGCTGAAGGAATCTCTGCGCATTGCCGCCGGCTCGTCGCCCCGTCCGATTTTCGTAGCGGAGCAGCGTATGGAAAACCAGGCCAAATAGCGCATGTCCGCCTATGACCCAAAGCGGACATGGTGTTAACAAGTGCCAGCCCCAACCGTGTCGGAAGATCAACACCCGCGTGCGTGTAGGCCCCCGGCCGATCAGGTGCGCCAGCGCAGGGTGGATTCCGGAACCGGGTTGTTGAACGGCCGGCCATCGGCCCGCGCCCGGGCGAATTCCCATTTCAGGCGCAGATACCACTTGGCGGGCACATCTGCATCGTCGATCAGGCGCATGGGCGGGTCGTGGGCCAGGCCGAATTGCTGCTTGGTGACGATCTCCCGGTCCTGGCCCAGGAAGCGCACCGCATAATGCTTGATCAGCGGCGTCAGCGGGGTGAGCCATGGCACGTTCCAGTAGACGATCTGATTGACCTCGGTGGCGTTGGCGCCGATCGGCGTGACCGTGGTCAGCCCGACCACGCGATTTTTCCCCGCCTGGACCTCTTCGACACGGATGCCCGGCAGGCGGAACACGGTTTCGGTCTCCGGCGCCCCGCCCAGGAGCTTGTAGCCCCGCGAATTGGCCGACGGTTGATGGCGGCACATGGTGAACCCGTATTCCGAGGGGGCGAACGCCTTGGCCTTTTCGTAGGCTGATTTCTTCGGCCGCCACCACCATGAGGCATGGACGAAAGGCCCGTGGGCCGGGTCCATCAGGCCCATGACGGCCTGGTCCATGGGGCAGGGAAAGAATTGGCGGTCGAAGATACGGATGGGCCCGAGATCGTCGCCGCCGGGCAGCACCGGGATATCGATGTCCGGCGTGAACGGTCCCTTGCCCTTGCCGATCCACACCCAGATGTTGCCCTGGGCCTCGCGGCAGGGGAAGGCGGTCACGTTGATCCGCGAGAAATCAAACTCCTGGTCATCGGTCAGCGACGGGATCGCCTTGAGACATCCGTCCGGAGCAAAACGCCAGCCGTGATAACAGCACTCGACCTCGGCGCCGGCCAGGCGTCCGAAACGGAGCGGGATGCCGCGATGGGGGCAGACATCCTCGAGGCAAAACGCCCGGCCGTCCGCGTCCCGCCCGAACACGAGGTCCCGTCCCAGTATGGTCTTGGGCAATAGGATGCCGGGCGCCAACTCCCGCGAGGGCGCCGCGTAATACCAGAGATCAGTCAAGGCATAGGCGGGACTGTCCTCGGCGCCGGAGGCGGAATCCGTGCTGCCGTCGCGATTGTCTTGCATGCTGGTCTCGGCCATCGCTCAGAGGCTCTTCATTCTTATCCTTTGACCTTTTTCGCGGGAAGAAGGTCCGTAAGACAACGCGCCGCTTCCCGGTCCCGGAGCGGGGAACCGGCCGCTTGGCCGCCTGCCCGGCTGCGCAACTCCAGATGGGTCACACGGTAGGACGGCCCATCGGCATAGAGGAACAGATCGAGGATACAGCGTGTCCCCCGGTACTGCCAGAGGGCAGCGGGGTCGTCGACCCGTTTGAATGCGGGCCTGCCCAGGACCTTGGTCAGTTCTGCGTCGGTGAGCCCGATCAGGTCCGCGCGTTTGATCGTTGGCGGCGGTGCCGGCTTGGGCTTGGGCGTGGTGCGTGCCGATTGGTCTGGGGGCGATGGCTTGGTTGGCGGTGCGGCGACTGGTTTGGCCGCGGTTTCGGTTTGCGTTTCGGGCTCGGTGGGTGTCGTAACAGGCGCCGGCTGCGGTGCGGCGCAAGAAACACCGATCAGCGCAGCGCAGAACGCTGCCCAGTGGAACGGTCTGGTCAATGGAATTCCTGTCAGGTGCCGGTGATGGCCGAACTTTCCTTGAAGGGCGCCTCCGGGGCGGAGGCTTCCTTGGGCTCGGGTTTCAGGACCTGAAGATCGCCGGAAATGACGCCGCCGGCCTCGATCTCCAGCTGGCCGTATTCGACAGATCCGTTGATCCGTGCCGTGGCCCTGACCTTGAGACGTTTCTTGGCCAGGATGCGTCCGTCGAAACGCCCGGCGATCTCGGCCTCATCGATCTCGGCCGATCCCTTGAAGTAACCCGTGGGCGAAATCTCCAACTGGCGGCAGCCTTCCAGGTCGGCTTCCACCGACCCTTCGACCACCAGCTTGTCGCAGGCGGCGATCTGGCCGTTGAGGGAAATCTCGCGTCCGACAACAAGCGTCTTGCCCTCGACGCCGTAGGAACGCATCTCACTGCGCGGCGGGCTTATTCCGGGAATATCCGCGAGGCGGCTGGTGGACGGCTTATAGGGCCGGGCCGGCAGCGGTTTGCGCAGGTTCAGGGAGGTCGTGCCCTCCTTGGTCGGAAGGGGCTTGGCCTCAGGCCGTCGGGCCCCGCCGATTGGGGTCGGGTCCTTCGCGGCATCACTCTTTTCACGGCCGAACATGGCGCAGCCCTCCGGAAAGTGACGATAGTCCCGCAACAATAGCCTTTGCGGCGCCGCGAAACAACAAAAGCGGCGCAGGATTGTGCGCGGCTTGCGCCCATGTATACTCCGGCTGGCTCGAACTGGGACGAAGAGGCAAGCGGCAATGGCGGAAGTGATCCAGCGTTCGGTAATTGAAGGGCGGCGCTTCGACCTCATCGGTATCGGCAATGCCATCGTCGACGTGATCGCTCATGCCGATGACGGATTCCTCGCAGACAACGGCCTCAACAAGGGCACCATGACCCTGATCGACGCCGAACAGGCGGAACACCTCTATCACCTGATGGGGGCGGGCATCGAATCCTCGGGTGGTTCGGCGGCCAACACGCTTGCCGGCCTGGCCGCTCTGGGCGGCCGGGGCGCCTTCATCGGCAAGGTGCGTAACGATCAGCTCGGCGGCATCTTTCGGCATGATATCAGCGCGTTGGGCGTCGCCTTCGACAGCCCGCCCGCGACCGCGGGCCCGCCAACCGCGCGCTGCCTGGTGTTCGTCACCGCAGATGCCCAACGCACCATGCAGACCTTTTTAGGCGTCTCCGCCGAATTGGGCCCCGACGACATCGACGAAGAGGTTATCGCCGCCAGCGCGGTCACGTATCTGGAAGGCTACCTGTGGGATCCGCCGGCGGCCAAGGCCGCTTTTCAGAAGGCCGCTTCCATCGCCCATGGGCACGGCAACATGGTGGCGCTGACGCTGTCCGACCCGTTCTGTGTCGACCGCCACCGGATCGATTTCCTGGACCTGGTGGAAGGCCATATCGACATCCTGTTCGCCAACGAGGCGGAGATCATGTCGCTTTATCAGGTCGACGATTTCGATTCCGCGTTGCAGCATGTCACCGGTCATTGTCAGGTGGCGGCGCTGACACGCTCGGAAAAGGGCGCGGTCATCGTGTCCGGCGACGAAGTGCATGTCATCGATGCCGTTCCCGTCGCCAGGGTGGTCGATACCACCGGCGCCGGGGACCTGTTCGCCGCGGGGTTCCTGTACGGGCTCACCCAGGGGCGGGACCTGCACGATTGCGGGCGCCTGGGCGTGATCTGCGCCGGGGAAGTGATCGGCCATTACGGCGCCCGGCCCGAGGCCGACCTCGTCCAGTTGGCGGCGCCGGTACTGGTCTGAGCCCCGTTCCCCTTTGGCCCATGCAACCCGGGCGAGGCCGCCCATGACCCACCGCTGGATCACCGCCGCCGCCGTCTACCGTGACCCACGGATGGTGCTGATCCTGGTGCTGGGCTTTTCGAGCGGGTTGCCGCTGGCCCTGACCGGGGCGACCTTGACCGCATGGCTCACCAAGGAAGAAATCGACCTCACCACCATCGGCCTGTTCGCGTTGATGGGACTGCCCTACACCCTCAAGTTCCTGTGGTCGCCACTGGTCGATGGGTTGCCGATCCCGATCCTCAGCAGATGGCTGGGCCAGCGGCGGGGTTGGATGGTGGCCTCTCAGATTGCCCTGGCCTGCGTCATCGCGGTTCTCGGCCTGAGTGATCCCAAGGCGGCCCTGCTGCAGACGGCGATCCTCGCGTTCGCCGTGGCCTTCCTGTCGGCGACCCAGGATATCGTCATCGATGCCTTCCGGGTCGAGATCCTGGCCGAGCGCGAACAGGGCGCGGGCGCCGCGGCGGTGCAGCTCGGCTACCGGCTCGGCATGCTGGTCTCGGGCGCCGGCGCCCTGACCATCGCCCAGACCGCGGGCTGGACGGCCGCATATCTGGCGATGGGGCTCGGCATGGGCGTTGGGCTTGCCGCCACGCTCTTGGCGCGCGAACCGCGGCGGGACGCCGCTGCGGCCGGCCCCGGCAGAGCCGGCGGTGAACGTGCTTCTTTCGCGGATTGGATGAAGGACCATGTGGTCGAGCCGTTCGGTGATTTCCTCACCCGGCCCGGCTGGGCCGGAATCCTTGTCTTTATCGTGCTTTACAAGCTGGGCGATGCGGTGGCCGGCTTCATGACCAATCCGTTCTATATCCAGATCGGTTTCTCGCTGATCGAGATCGGCGTCATCACCAAGGTGTTCGGCCTGGCCGCCACCCTGACCGGAGCGGTGATCGGCGGTATCATCGTCGCCCAGGTGGGCATCCTGCGGGCCCTGCTGTGGTGCGGTCTGGCGCAGATGGGTTCCAACCTGATGTTCGCCCTCCAGGCCCTGGTCGGGGCCGATCCCTATTTCCTCATGGTGACCATCGGCGTCGAGAACCTCTCCGGCGGCATGGCGACGGTGGCCTTCGTCGCCTATATCTCCAGGCTCTGCAGCATTCGATTCACCGCGACGCAGTATGCGCTCTTCTCATCCCTTGCCGCCCTGGGGCGCACCGTCATCGTCTCCGCCGGCGGCTGGCTGGCCGGCCAGCTCGGCTGGTTCTGGTTCTTCGTCGCCTCCACCGCCTGTGCCTTGCCCGGCCTGTTGGTGTTATTGTGGATGATGCGGGGGCATGCCGGGTTTGTAGAGGAGGAGGACACCCATGCGGATCGGGTCGCCCAAGGAAATCAAGGTTCATGAGTACCGCGTCGGCCTGGTGCCGGCCTCCGTCGCCGAACTGACCGGCGCCGGGCATGAGGTCCTGATCGAAACCGGCGCCGGCGCCGGCATCGGCATGGAAGATGCCGCCTACCAAGCGGCCGGGGCCACCATCGTGGCGGACGCGGCAGAGGTGTTCGCAGGCGCCGATCTGGTGGTCAAGGTCAAGGAGCCCCAGGCCGGCGAAATCGCCATGCTGCGCGACGGCCAGACGCTGTTCACCTATCTGCACTTGGCCCCCGATCCCGATCAGACCCGCGGCCTGATGGAGAGCGGCGCCACCGCCATCGCCTATGAAACCGTCACCGATGCCCATGGCGGCCTGCCCCTGTTGGCCCCGATGAGCGAGGTGGCGGGCCGCATGGCGGCCCAGGTGGGCGCGCATTTCCTGGAAAAGGCTCAGGGCGGCGCCGGCATTTTGCTGGGCGGGGTCCCGGGCGTGGCCCCCGGGCGGGTGACGGTGCTGGGCGCCGGCGCCGTGGGACGGGAAGCGGCGCGCATGGCGCTCGGCCTTGGCGCCGACGTCACCATCCTGAACCGGGGCGTGGATAAGCTTGCCGCCCTCAACCTGGTGTTCGGCGCGGGCCTCAAGACCCTTCAGAGCAACGCCCATGTGATCGAGGAGACGGTTGCCGCCGCCGACCTTGTCATCGGCGCCGTGCTGGTGCCGGGCGCCGCGGCGCCCAAGCTGGTGACCCGCGAGATGGTCGCGCGGATG
>JAHEKA010000077.1 GCA_024638585.1 Rhodospirillales bacterium | reverse complement strand
GTTTGGCGCGAAAGCCGGCGGATCACAAACCACTGCCTGAAATTGCCGTGCCTCGGCAGCAAGTGCCGCCATCGCCTCGAAGGCGTCTCGCTTCAGCGTCCCGCACCTGCCGGCCACCCCGGTGGCCTTGGCCCCGGCTTCGGCCAAGGCTAGACTTGGCGCCGAGCTGTCGACCAGCAGTGCCGAGGCGGCGCCCACCGCCGACGACGAGGCCGTCATGAATGCCGCGGTGATGGCAGGCGTTCATGATTTCGTCCGCCGCCATCCGCGCGGCTACGACCTGATTGTCGGTGAGCGCGGTGAAGGGCTTTCGGGCGGACAGCGCCAGGCCGTGGCCTTGGCACGCGCCTTGATCAAGGAACCGCCAATTCTCATCCTTGATGAACCCACCAGTGGGATCGACGTCGGTACCGAGAAGGCATTCCTCACCCGCCTTGCGCCCACCTTGAAAGGGCGGACCCTGGTCTTGATCACACATCGCGCCTCCCTATTGCCTCTGGTGGACCGGATCATCATCCTCGATCAGGGGCGGGTGGTTGCCGACGGGCCTCGGGAGAAGGTGATCGAGGCTCTCAATGCGGGCAAGATCAAGGTCGGCCAGGCTTGAGCGATCGGGAGCGCCGATGACTATTTCCCAGATCCCCTCCGGAGCACGAAAGGACGCGGATTTTGCTCCCGTCCGCTTGGGCGCCCAGTTGGACAGGCCGCCGGCCATGGGGTTTATCCTGATCATGGGCGTGGCCCTGTTCCTGGGCGTGGCGGTGCTATGGGCTCATTGGGCGGTGCTCGACGAAGTCACCACCGGTCAGGGCCGGGTCATTCCGTCGAGCCAGATACAGGTGGTGCAGAACCTGGAAGGCGGCATCGTCCGTGAAATCAGGGTCCGGGAGGGCGAGATCGTCAAGAAGGGCCAAGTGCTCCTGCAGATCGAGAACACCGCCTTCGTGGCGAGTTACGGAGAGCTCAGGGCCAAGCATCTCGGCCTGATGGCGGCGGTAGCCCGGCTCAAGGCCGAGGCCCACCAGGTACCTTTGGCGTTCCCGCCGGAGCTTCTCAAGGAAACTCCTTTGATCGCGGAGCGGGAACGTTCGCTCTATGAGGCCCGGCAGGGCGAGCTCAAGGCCCAGCTCGCGGTTTTTGAACAGCAGGCGGCCCAGCGCAAACAAGAGCTGGCTGAGCTGCAGAACCGTCAATCCCATCTGAAGAAGACGGTCAGCCTGATCGACGAGGAGTTGCGGATCACTAGGCCCTTGATGGAGCAGGGTGTGGTGCCGCGCATCGAATTTATCCGGTTGCAGCGCCAGCTGAGCGAGCAGCAGCGCGAGCTCGACGCGGTGCGGCTCGCGAAACCCCGGGCGCGTTCCGCCATGCGTGAGGCCAACCGCCGCATTCAGGAGCGATTTCTGGGTTTCAAGGCCGAAGCCCAGCGCGACTTGACGGCGCGGCAGACGGAGCTTTCGGCGGTTCAGGAGGCCATCGTCGCCGCCCGCGACCGGGTGCAGAGGACCGAGGTCCGCTCGCCGGTACGCGGAATTATCAAGCAGGTCAAGGTATCGACGGTGGGCGGCGTGGTGCGCCCGTCCGCCGACCTGGTGGAAATCGTCCCGCTTGACGATACGCTCCTGGTGGAGGCCAAGGTCCGGCCTCAGGATATCGCCTTCATCCGCCCCGAGCAGGGCGCCACGGTCAAGATCACGGCCTACGATTTCTCCATCTATGGCGGGTTGAAGGCGAAGGTGGAACGGATCAGCGCCGATGCCATTACCGAACCGGACGCTTCGGGGCGCGAGGAGAGCTATTACAAGATCATTGTTCGGACCCAGCGCAATTACCTGGGCACCAAGGCCAAGCCGCTGCCGATCATTCCCGGAATGGTGGCTTCGGTCGATATCCTGACGGGCAACAAATCGGTGCTCGACTACCTCCTCAAACCGGTGCTCAAGGCGAAGGACCGCGCACTGCGGGAGCGGTGAGGCGCGGTTATGGCATTGCTCCCGATCCGTCCCTTGGTCCGGTACGCTGCAGCTCTAGCCTTGAGCTGTGCGGTGGTGGCGGGGGTCGGCCTCGGGCCGGCCCGAGGCCAGAACATCCCTCCCCGTCTGTTCGGATCCATCGAGTTCATCGGCGGGTCTCTCTCAGCGCTGCCACAATGGACCGGGGTCCTTCGAAAGATCCAAGCCGAGGCGGCCGTTTATGAAACCTGCGACCGGGGGTCGGCAAACAGGGATATTAGCGCCTGTCCTTCACCCGCCATCGCCGCGTGGCTTGATCATGTGCGGTCGTTGAAGGGGCTACCGCCGCGGCGCCAACTGACGGAGCTCAACAGCTTTCTCAATCGCTGGATCTATCGCCTGGATGAGGAGAACTTCAAGGTTGAGGATTATTGGGCATCGCCGCTTGAATTTCTCGCGCGGTCCGGTGATTGCGAGGACTATGCCATCATCAAGTATGTCTCTCTCAAGGCGCTCGGCTTCAATGTCAAGGACTTGCGCATCGTCGTGGTCCAGGACGTCATTCGAAACCTGCCCCACGCGGTGCTTGCGGTCTACCTTGGGGGCGACATTCTCATCATGGACAGCTTGTTCGAAGGTGTCCTGCCCCATAGTCAGGTGACGTTCTACAAGCCGTATTACTCTGTCAATGAAACCACCAGGTGGGCCCATGTGCCGACCCAGAGACCGCGCCGCTCTGTCCCACCGGGAGTGACCCGATAATGACCTTCCGAAACGACAACACGGACTTCGATCTCGTCTTCTCGGAGATAGAGCAAACCGATGCCGCCGACACCGGATCCCGGATCACGCGGGTGGTTCTGCTGGTTTTGGTGCTGGTGGTGATCGCGGGTGCTCTGGCCTATTGGGCTTTGGGAAACCGGGAGCGCGAACTCACCAGCGATCTCCGGCAGCGGACGGGTATCCTTGCCGCGACCCGCGCGGAGGTCCTGAAGACCTGGGTCGAGTCGCTCGGCCGTGCGGGATTGCGTTTGAGCCAGAGCGACCTGTTCCGCCTGTTTGCGGCGGAGGTCAAGCTGGGTGGAGGGGTTCCCGCACAAGGTACGCCGCTGGCAGCGCAAATGCCCTATATGGCGCGGGCGATCAGCGAATTCGCCCGCCAGGAGGGCGCGATCGGAGCCTATCTGGTTGATCGCCAGGGCCGTGCGGTTCTGGCGAGCGGGGCGGCGCCGGCCCTGAGCCGAGAGCAGCGCGACGCGGCGGTCGCTATCTATGCCACCAAGAAACGCACCGTCCGGGCCGCCCGCGTTGCGCCCAGCGGCCTAATCACCGACGTTCTTCTTCCCATCGCGCCGCCGCAGGACAAGTCGCCGGCCGCCCCTGGAACCGTGGCGGGCGTACTGGTGGTGACCCTACCGGTGCAGGCGGCGCTGGGCGAACTCCTGAAACCCTCACCCCTGACCAAGGAAGGGGAAACCACTCGTGTCGTCCAGGTCGGCGCGCGGGAACCCATGCTGCTCGACCCTAGGGGACAGCCTGCCATCGCGCCCGTCCAGGCGATTCAGGTCCCGCAAAAGGACGAGGGGCTTCCCTTCGCCCTGCGACCCTCCGCCGCCGGACAGGGACGGGTATTTTCTTCAGGCGCTTGGGTGGCGGGCCTCCCGTGGCTTGTGGTCCACGAAATCGAAGCCGACATCGCCCTTGCCGCCCTCAGGGAATATCGCTGGGGCGTGATCGGACTGGCCATGGCCGTGACCCTTTTGCTGGTGGCCGCCGTCACGGCCTTTTGGTGGCGCCAGGCCAACGAGCATTCTCAAGCCATGGCCGATCAGTATCGGGCGCTCGCTGCGCGGATCAACGCCCAGCGGCGCTTCCTGGAAAGCGTGATGAACAATCTGACCGAGATGGTCGGCCTCAAAGGGCCAACCGGTGCCTATGCCTATGTCAATCCGTCCTTTGCGGACGCGGTATCGCGCACCCAGGCGGAACTCACCGGTCTGGATGACGCAGAGGTCTTTGGGCGCGGAACGGCGGATTCCCTGGAGACCACGGATCGGCAGGCGCGGGAAGTCGGCAAGCCGGTGATGGCTGAGCGTGCTATTCATCTGCCGGCGGGCCCGCGTTTTCTGCAATTCACCAAGGTCCCCTATCGGGGCGAGGACGGCGCCGTCAGCGGTATTCTCAGCGTGGCTCGGGATGTCACCGAATTGCGCGAGGCGGAAGCGAGACGCCAGGCGGCCTTCCAGCAGATGACCGCAGCCCTGGTTCGGACCATCGAGGCAGTCGATCCGTTCCTCGCCGGGCACACACAAAACGTCCGCGAAACCTGCCTCGCCCTGGCCGATGGCCTGGGCCTCAGCGGGGACGAGGTCGCTACCATCGATATCGCCGCCATGCTGTGCCAGATCGGCAAGGTCTCTATCCCCAAGGAAATCGTCGCCAAACCGGGCCGCCTGACGGAGCAGGAATTCGCCATCATGCAAACCCATGTGGACAACGCGGTTGCGATCCTCAAGGGTGTCGATTTCGGCCTTCCGGTGGTCGAAAGCCTGGTCCAGATGTATGAACGGCTTGACGGCAGCGGCTATCCCCGGGGTCTCGCCGGCGATCAGATCGGCCAGCCTGCCCGGATCCTCGCGGTCGCCGATGTCTTCTGCGCGCGGATCGAACGCCGCTCCTACCGCGACCCGGTGAGCGCCGACGAAGCCATGGGCGTGTTGGCCCAGAACACGAGCAGATATGATTCTCGAATCGTCGACGTCCTCAAGCGGTTTCTCGGTACGGTGGCGGGGGAAAAGCTGGTCTTGCAAATCACGGGACGTTGAACCGCACCTTTTCCTGGCCATTGACCGGATTGGCGCCGCTGACCCATCATTGATCAACTGGGCGGGCCCGGTCCCGCCGCTGGTACGCGAGAGCTTCTCCGGCATTCAAGTCGCCGGTTACGCCCCAAAGGAGGTGATCGATCCTGATCAGGCGGACGAGGCACCGGCCTGAGCCGGACGAGGTTGGCTTTCAGGTGTTGAGGGCAGGCAAGCGCCTCACATAAAGGGCGAGGGCGGCCAGCAACACCAACAACACCGTGCCCACCAGCAGGAATGCGCCTTTGAGCCCCGTGACTTCGACCACCGCGCCCATGATGACGGGGATGACCGTCATGGCAAACCGGTTTGCCGTCGCCCGAAGTGCCACCGCCTTGCCCTGATCGCCGGACTTTGCCGCTTGGGAAATTATCGACAGCATCAGGGGCTGTACCGTACCCAGCGCCGCGCCGCGCGCGACGATCGCGGCCAACAGGAGAAGGTAAGCTGAGATCAGCGGCGTGATGGCGATAAAGACGATGGAGAGTGCCACGGTGACCATGAGGAGCCAGAAGGGATTGAACAAACGCGTCAGCGGGCCCGTCGCAAGCGCCCCGAAGGCCCCCACCACCAAGAACGCCGATGTCAGGCTGCCGATCAGCGCACCGGACAGGTCGATACTCTCCAGATACACCACGTAGAACGAGCTTTGGATCCCCTGACCCGATTGGCGCAGCACTGAGATCATCACCACCAGGAGAATCGGCGCGATGCTGAGCAAGCCGATCGCCTCTCGGTAGCTCTGGAACCTGGGTCGGAAGTCGCCGAGCCGGAAGGCCTGGGGGCCCGCGCGGTGTTCTTCCTCCGATTTGGGAAGAAGGGCCACGCCCACCAGGACGCCGGCGGTCCATAAGGTCATGAATCCGAACGCGCCCCATTCGCCCAACAGGTCCCAGATGAGACCCGCTGCGGGGGGGCCGACGAGGGTCCCCAAGCGGACGACAAAGGCGAGGCGCCCGGCATAGGTCGGGTTGCCGTACATGCGCTGACCGACCAGGGCCTGGGCGCTGATCCAGCCCATGGAGGTCGATAGGCCGACCAGCATCTGCAGCCCGATCAGCGCTGGAATCCAGGGTAACATTGGGTAGAGCGGAGTCAGGCAGACGATCAGGATTCCGAAGGTGAAGATCACCCGCCGGGCGCCCAAACGGTCTATCAGGGCGCCGCCGGGAATCGACAGGAGAAGGGGGAGGAAGGTGTAAGCGCCGAGAGAAATCCCGATCATCATCGGCGAGGCGTCCAGCTTGATCAGCCACAGGGGCACCAGCAGCCAGACGATGTTGGATGTCCCGCTTGAAAAAATACCGCAGATATAGACGGCGGCCTGGAGACGCATGCTGATGGGCCCGGGTGCGTGTTGCGCCATGGAATCCTGCTCCAGGGGTCGGCCACAGGGTTTATCGGGGAGCCGCGGAGTCCGATGTCCGTGGCCAATAAGACGCGGGGGCCAAAAGAACGCCGGGCCAAGGCCCGGCGTTCACGCCTTCAAGCTGTTCTGATGCCGACGATCACGCGGTTTCGAGGATCTTGTCTTTCTTGGCATCGAAACGGTAGCGCGGCAGGGTATCGAGATCCGTGCCGGTCACCCGCAGCACCCAGGATTTGCACGGATGACCCGTGGAGTGGATGAGGCCGGGACCGTAGGCCTGGGCCAAGCCCGGGGTGATGGAGTATTCCTTCTCCAGCACCAGCTCGGCATGATCGTCGTCCTCGCTGTTGGTGCGGCGCCACTCGGACATGTCGGTTGCGCCGGTAGCGTTGCCGTAGATCGCCCAGGACGCGCCATGACTGTGGGGATTGCCCTTCTTGCCCTCTTCCTGGACATGGGCCAACACATACACGTCGGTGTCCTTGTCGTGATAGAGGACCCGCTTGCCCGGTGGCGTGTCTTCCTGCCAGGTTTCGGCCACGAAATCCGGGTTGGCGAGAAGCTTTTCCAGGTTCGCGCGCACGGTTTCCCGGCTTTCGTCATCGACCTTCTCGATGAGCGCGTCATGGAGATCCCGGCAGAACTGATCAAGGGTATAGGCCATTGTTTCCTCCGATTTTGGGGCCATTGCGCCCGTTGGGAGAGGGCGTTTCGGACACGAAATTTCCACAAATCATACGTAAAATATGCCCTCACAGCAAGGATCGGGGTGCCGGTCCGGCGCGTGCGGGGTTTGATCCCGGCCCATGATGGCTTATCCTAGGTCCGGAGAGTGAGGAAGGCGAACGCTGGCAGTTTGGAACGACCGAGCGGCTGGCCGGAGAGATATCAATGGAACCACTTCCCGAGAATTACTCATTCGACCTCGTGGAAACCCTGCGGTCGGTCGTCGGCCTGCGGTCCACGGTGCCGGCCGATGCCCACAGCGCGGAGCGGTTGGGCACCGAACGGGCCGGGAACGGTTGCGTCATTTCGGCGGAAGGGCTGGTCGTGACCGTGGGTTATCTGGTCACAGAGGCGGAAAGCACATGGTTGGTGGCTGACGATGGCCGCGTGATTCCAGCCGATGTCGTGGGCCGGGACACCGAAACCGGCTTCGCCCTTGTCCAGGCCCTTGAACCGCTCGACGTGGAACCGCTCAAACTCGGCCGTTCGAGTGATATCGCGGTCGGCGAGCGGGTCGTAGTGGCCGGTGCCGGCGGCGTCGAGCATGCGATCGATGCTCGGGTCGTCGCCAAACAGGAATTTGCGGGTTACTGGGAATATCTTCTGGACGAAGCAATCTACACCACGCCGCCTCATCCCCATTGGGCCGGCACCGCCTTGATTGCGGGCGATGGTGGTCTGGTGGGCGTGGGTTCGCTGTTCGTGCAACAGGTCGCTCAGAACAAACGGCCGATCGATGTGAATATGATGATTCCTATCGATCTGCTGCCTCCGGTCATCGATGATCTCGTGCGCTACGGTGCCGTCAACCGGCCGTCGCGTCCTTGGATCGGGATGCAGGCGGCGGAGTTCGGCGAGAATCTCGTGGTTGTCGGCCTGACCGACAAGGGCCCTGCCGAGGCCGCCGATATCCGTGTTGGTGATGTCGTCATCGGGGTCGGCGGGACACCGGTGGAAAACCTCGGTGATCTGTTCCGGGGTATGTGGAAGCTTGGTGAGGCGGGCGTCCGCGTCCCTCTCAATATCTTCCGGAATGGTCAGCAAGTGGAGGTGTCCATCAAGTCCGAAGACCGCGCGCGGAATTATAAGTCGCCACGACTACACTGAACGGCCACCTAGGGCCGAGGGAGGGTGCCATGCTCGACGAACCCAAGCGGGACTTTCCCGATTGGCGATCCTACAGCCAGGAAGAACTGGACGCGCAGTACAACCAGAACAGCCTGGTTCCGGATACCAGCGCCTTCAAGCAGCGCAAGATTCAACGAAGCGCCGAAGTCCGGGCGGAAATGGACTGCCGTCTCGACGTGGCTTACGGGCCGACCCTGGCGGAGGCGCTCGACATTTTCCCAGCGCCGAAGAAGGGCGCGCCGATCAATATTTTCATCCATGGCGGCGCATGGAAATCCGGGCATAAGGATGAGGTGTCCTTTCCCGCCCCGGTGTTCCACGAGGCCGGCGCGAATTTTATCGCCGTCAATTTTGACCTGGTGCCCGATGTGATGCTGGAGGAACAAGTGCGTCAATGCCGGGCCGCTATCGCCTGGGTCTATCGTAATGCCGAGACCTTCGGCGGCGATCCGGAGCGGATCTATGTGTCCGGTCACTCGTCCGGCGGCCACGTCACCGGCGTGATGACCATTACCGATTGGGAGGGCATCTATGGGCTGCCTGCGGATATCATCAAGGGCGCGGCCCCGATATCCGGCATGTATGACCTCGCGCCGGTGATCCGCAGCTGGCGCAACAGCTATCTCAAGATGGATGAGGAAAGGGCCCATGCCCTCAGCACAATCCATCATATCCCCGAGACCAAGATCGATTTGGTCCTGGCCTATGGGGCCAACGAATTGACCGAGTTCCAGCGCCAGTCCTGCGATTTCGCTAAGGCTTGGCGGGCTGCAGGGCAGGAATGCCGTCTCATCGAGGTGCCAGATAAGCACCATTTTGAAATGGGTGAAGGATACGGCGACGCCCAGAACCCGGTGATGCAGGCGATCTTCGACCAGATGTCG
>JAHEKA010000076.1 GCA_024638585.1 Rhodospirillales bacterium | reverse complement strand
TGGCGCACTGCACGGCGTATCCGGCGCTGTTGTGCACCAGCTTAGCCACCGAGCCGGCGCCGACGGACCCGATATAACGGACGCTATCGCCCAACGCGTCGAGCACGCCGCGATTCTGTTCAAAGACCTCCCGATCGCCGCCGACCCAGATCGCCAGTTTGCCGCTCTTGGCGCCCTTGGGTCCGCCGCTGACCGGAGCGTCGAGCAGATGAAGCCCCTGTTCCGCGAAGCGGCCGTGCAGCCGGCGGATCACGGTCGGCGAATTGGTGGAGAGGTCGAAATAGACCGCGCCGGGCGACAAGCCGGCGATCAGCCCGTTATCCGGGTCCAGAGCAACGTGCTCGACTTCCGCCGGTCCGGGCAGGCTGGTGAGCACCACCTCAGCCGCTTCCCCGACGGCACGCGGACTGTCGGCCCATAGGGCACCGGCGGCGATTTGCGGTTCCGCCAATTGCCGTTCCAGATCATGGACGACGACCTCGAAACCTGCCTTGCATAGATTGCTGGCAAACGGCCCACCCATGGTGCCGAGGCCGATAAACCCGATCTTGCTCATGATCTGCACTCCTTCTCGTGACCCGGGACATTGCCCCACTTTAGATCGATTGAACCGTCGCCGGCCACCACGCCACGGACCACGGCCACCATCACTAAAGGAGATCCAAGGGATGTGCGAGCGCGCCAAGAAGCCCAGCGCCGAACCGAGCGCGAATTGCGGCACGTTGCATGGTGCGGTGCCGTGCCGCAATATTTGGCAGCGGGCGAATATTCCGAAACGGGACCGCAGCCTTACTGGCGTTGCTGTTCTGTCGTCCTATCGCCGTTTAGTCCATGTCTGCTTTTCGCTAAAAGCGGACATCAACCTATCCTGTTCGTTCTTGAGAGAAATGGAGGGCCGGGAGGGGATCGAACCCTCGACCCGCTGCTTAAAAGGCAGCTGCTCTACCACTGAGCTACCGGCCCCCGGCATGGGACGCGCCCCGCTTTCAAGGCGGCTTTCTTTATCATGGGGGGGCGCACCTTTAAAGGCCAAATGCCCCTCAACTGCGCCCAAGGACTGACATCCGCACCGGATCCGCCCGGCGCACACAAGAAAAGGGGCGCCGCGGCGCCCCTTCCCGATCGGCTCAAACCGGCCTGCGCCTCTCTCAGGCCGCGCTCTCCCACTTGCCGAGGTCGATTTCCCAGCCCTTGGTCTTGGAAAGATCGACGCCGTTCAGTTCCGGATCCCGCACCCGGTATTCGGCATAAGGCCGCGAGCTCGGCCGGGGCGCCGTCGGGATTTCCTTGGCGAAGTTTTCGAGCTTGTCCTCGATGTCGCTGACCAGGAATCCGATGTGGTTGACCCCGAACCGCCCCTCATGTCCTTCCAGGGTGGGATTGAAGAAGGGATGAATGGCGAGGTTGGTGAACCCGTCGCCCGCAAAGCGGTTCTTGCGGCCCTGCTGGCGGCGTTCGAACGAGGTATCGAGTTCCCGGAAATCGAAGAGCTCGGAATAGAATTCCAGGATCGCGGTGGGATCGAGCGCGTTAAAGGCGATATGCGCGATGCGCGGCAGGCGCCGCTCTTCCTTGTCCAGGCCGTAAGCCGACGAGGACAGGGTGACCGGGCGCGCCTCGGGATCGAAGATGCGTACCTCACCGGAATGGAGGCCGCCCTCTTCCTCGATAACTTCGCCGCGCGGGTTGCGGTCGCGGTATTTCGTGATCACGCGGTCGAGGTCGTCGACCTCCAACCCCACGTGATGCAGGCCGATGGTCTGGTCCATCTCCCCCAGATCCTCGCGCGCCTTGAGGAAGGTGATATTGAAAAAGCCATCGGTCACCGATACGTCGCCCGAATTGGAACGCCCGAGTTCCTCCACCTGCAAATGCCGGGTGTAGAAATCGGCCATCATGTCCGGGTCTTCAGAGAGGTAGGCCAGATAGCGCAGCCGTCCGGTCGTCATGATCGTTCCTCCCGATTATCTCGATTTCTTGTGGTTCCGCAGTCTAGCGAACTCTCGCACCTCGCGAAAGCCGAGCGCTCAGTCGCCGTGAAACCGGGCGACGAGGCGTTCGGCCACCGGGGCCGGTACGAACTGGGAAATATCACCGCCCAGGCGGCAAATTTCCTTCACGAACCGCGAGGAGATCGCCTGGAGATGGTCCGACGCCATCAGGAACACGGTTTCCAGTTCCGGTGCCAGGCGCGAATTCATTCCGACCATCTGGAATTCGTACTCGAAGTCGGAGACCGCCCGCAGCCCTCGGATAACGACGCTGGCACCGACCTCCTGGGCGAACGACACCAGCAAACCGTCGAACGAGCGGACCTCCACGGTTCCCCCCCCGGACGGAAGGTCACTTGCCGCGCCCTCGGCCATGGCCACCCTGTCTTCCAACGAAAACAGGGGATTCTTTCCGTCGTTCCCGGCGACGGCGATGATCAGGTGATCGACCACCCGTGTGCCGCGTCTGATGATATCGAGATGTCCCAAGGTGATCGGGTCGAAGGTGCCCGGATAGACGCCGATGCGCGGCTCAGCCATCGTCGTTTTCTTCCCCGCCGCCTTGCGCCTCCTGCGGCGGTGCGGCGCCGTTGGATCCGTTTGGCCCAAGCGCACCGTTGCCGGTTGCGGGAGGCTCGGTTTCGGCTTCGTCCTCGCCCTCTTCGTCGTCTTCCACGTCGATCATATGGGCGACCGACACGACGTGCTCATCCTCGGCCACACGGAACAGCGTCACCCCCCTGGTCGACCGCCCGGCGATGCGGATGTCCGTGACGCTGGTGCGGATCAGCTGACCGCCATTGGTCACCAGCATGATCTCATCGTCGGGGCTGACCGGGAAGGCGGCGGCCACCAGCGTGTCCTCGGCACCGAATTTCATCAACTCGATGCCCTTGCCGCCGCGCCGGGTGACCCGGTATTCGTAGGCCGATGACCGCTTGCCGAAACCGTTATCGGCGATGGTCAACAGGAATTGTTCGCCCGCTTCCAGCTCGGCGAAGCGCTCCGGCGTCAGTGTTTCCGGCGCATTCTCCGCGCCCTCTTCCACCTCTATCTCGGCGGCGTCTTCGCCGTCTTCGCCTTCTTCTTCCGCGCCGCGGCGCAACGCGCTGGCCTGGCGCAGATAGGCGGTGCGCTCGCCCGGGTCGATCTCCGCATGGTCGAGCACCGAGGCCGAGATGACCTCATCGCCCTCGGCCAGCCGAATGCCCCTGTTGCCGGTGGAATTACGCCCGGAGAAGACGCGGACTTCGGTGACCGGGAAGCGAATGCACTTGCCGCCTCGTGTGGCCAGCAGAATATCGTTCTCTTCGGTGCAGGTATGGACGCCGATCAGCCGGTCGCCTTCGTCCAGCTTCATGGCGATCTTGCCATTGGCCATGACGTTGGAGAAATCCGACAGCCGGTTGCGCCGGACGTTACCGGACGCGGTCGCGAACATGACATGCAGATCAGCCCAGTCCTCTTCGTCCTCGGGCAACGGCATCAGGGTGGAGATCACTTCCCCCTCTTCCAGGGGCAGCAGGTTCACCAGCGCCTTGCCCCGCGCCTGAGGCGTGCCGAGCGGCAGGCGGTAGACCTTTTCCTTATAGACGATGCCGCGGGAGGAAAAGAACAGGACCGGGGTGTGGGTGTTGACCACGAACACCTGGGCGACGAAATCCTCTTCCCGCGTGCTCATGCCGGACCGGCCCTTGCCGCCGCGGCGCTGGGCCCGGTAGGCACTGAGCGGGACCCGCTTGATATACCCGTTGTGGCTGACGGTGACGACCATGTCCTCGCGCTGGATCAGGTCCTCGATATCGACATCGGCCTCATTCTCGCGAAGCTCGGTGCGCCGGGGGGTCGCGAACTCTTCCTTGACCTTGAGGATTTCCTCGCGCAACAGGCCGCGCAGTTTCTCCCGGGAGGCAAGGATGGAGAGGTACTCCTTGATCTCCTCGCAGACCTCGCGCAGTTCTTCGGCGATCTTGTCGCGCTCCAGGCCGGTCAAGCGGTGCAGCCTGAGCTCCAGGATCGCCCGGGCCTGGGCCTCGGACAGCTGGTAATTGCCGTCTACCACCATGCGCCCGGGCTCGTCGATCAATTCAATCAGGGGGGCCACGTCCTTGGCCGGCCAGGGCTTGGCCATCAATTGCTCTCGGGCGATCTGCGGGTCCGAGGCGGCGCGGATCAGGGCGATCACCTCATCCAGGTTGGCAACCGATATGGCAAGGCCGACCAAGATATGGGCGCGGTCGCGCGCTTTGCCGAGATGGAACACCGTGCGCCGGGTGATCACTTCTTCGCGGAAGTCGATGAAGGCGCAGAGAATCTCGCGCAGGTTCATCATCTCCGGCCGCCCGCCGTTCAGCGCCAGCATGTTCACGCCGAAGGAGGTCTGCAGCTGGGTGTAGCGGTAGAGCTGGTTGAGCACGACCTCATGCATCGCGTCGCGGCGCAGTTCGATCACCACGCGTACGCCGTGGCGGTCGGATTCGTCGCGCAGGTCGGAGATGCCTTCGACCTTCTTGTCCCGCACCACCTCGGCAATATGCTCGATCATGCGCGACTTGTTCACCTGGTAGGGAATTTCGGTGACGATGATGGCCTCGCGGCCCTGGGGAAGTTCCTCGATCTCCGTCCGCCCGCGCATCACCACCGATCCGCGCCCGGTGTGGAAGGCCGAGCGGATGCCGGCCGAGCCGAAGATGATGCCGCCGGTCGGGAAGTCGGGCCCCGGCACAAGCTCCATGATCTCCTCGATTGTGGCGGCCGGGTTGTCGAGCAGCAGGCAGCAGGCGTCGATCAGCTCGCCCAGGTTATGGGGCGGGATATTGGTCGCCATGCCGACGGCGATGCCCCCTGCCCCGTTGACCAGAAGGTTGGGAAAGCGGGCGGGCAGTACCATCGGCTCACGGGTGGTGCTGTCGTAGTTCTCCTGGAAGTCGACGGTGTCCTTGTCGATATCGTCGAGCAGCTCGTTGGCGGATTTGGCCAAGCGCGCTTCGGTGTAGCGCATGGCCGCGGGCGGGTCGCCGTCCATCGAGCCGAAGTTGCCCTGGCCGTCGATCAGCGGCAGGCGCATGGAGAAATCCTGGGCCATCCGCACCATGGCGTCGTAGATCGCCGAATCGCCGTGCGGATGATATTTGCCCATCACATCGCCGACCACGCGGGCCGACTTGCGGTACGGGCGGTTCCAGTCGTAATTCTGTTCCTTCATGGAAAAGAGGATGCGCCGATGAACCGGCTTGAGCCCATCTCGGACATCGGGAAGCGCGCGGGAGACGATCACGCTCATGGCGTAATCGAGGTACGAGCTCTTCATCTCGTCCTCGATGGTGATCGTCGCAACGCCAGGCGGAAGCGGCGGCGCGGGCTGGTCTTCGGTCGGCGGTATTTCGCTCAAGAGGACAGGTCCGGGGTCGGTTCAAGGGGGCGCGGGGACGGCGCAGAAAAACATATTGATTCAACACAAAATATAGCCCAGCACTGGCGTCGGAACAACAATATCCTGTAAAAATACGGTCATATTTGGGGTCGGCAAGGGGCTGATTGATAACGATAATTCAAGCCGCGTGCGGCCCCCGCCGCTCAGTGGTCCCGCGAGGGAGGAAATTGGGCGTGAAACATGGAAAACGGACCATTTGAACTGAAGAATCCGGCCTCCCGCGGCGAGTGGCGGACCTACCACCGCATCCGCCGCGAGGTATTGTTCGAGGCCAGTGGCCTGGACCGAACCTATGACGACGACGATGAGACGGTGTTGCCGGCAGGCGCCCAGGCCCTGCTCCTTTTCCATGACGGCCGGGCGGTCGCCGCGCTTCGCCTGAACCTCTTAGCCGAACGTTCGATGGAGGTTAGCCTGATCGCCGTGGCGCAACCGGACCAGGGGTGCGGCCATGGCCGCGCGCTTCTCGATTTGGCCGAAGGCCGGGCGCGAGAGGCCGGCGCCTGGCGCATGGTGGTGAACGTCTTCGGTGACGCGGAGCCGTTCTTTGCCAAGTCGGGCTACGCGCGCGAAACCTGGGACGATCCGCTCGCCGGGCCGCCCCCGCCGGAGGTTATCCAGATGACCAAGGAGTTGTGACGAGGTCGCGCGCCTAAAAGGGAATTTCGTCGTCGAGATCCGACGGCCCGCCGCCGGCGCCCGCGGGCACAGGCTCGCCGCCGCCACCGCCGCCGCCGCCATAGCCGCCGCCTTCGGAACCCCTTGTGTCCAGCATGGTCAACTCACCGCGGAAGCGGCCCAGGACGACCTCGGTGGTGTAGCGGTCCATGCCTTCCTTGTCCTGCCATTTGCGGGTCTGGAGTTGGCCCTCGACATAGATCTTGGAGCCCTTGCGCAGGTATTGCTCGGCGACTTCGGCAAGGCGTTCGTTGAAGATGACGACACGGTGCCATTCGGTCCGCTCGCGGCGTTCGCCGCTGGCGCGGTCCTTCCAGGATTCCGAGGTGGCAAGCGAGAGTTGGACGATCTTCATCCCGTCTTGGGTGGACCGGACCTCGGGATCACGCCCAAGATTTCCGATCAAGATCACTTTGTTCACACTGCCGGCCATGGCTCTCCGTCCCCTTTGTCACCTTGTGTTCGCTTTGAGCGGGCAGAGTAACCGAAATCGGTCCAGCCCGCACCTTTTTGGTGTATCCTTATCGGTCAACCCGGCCGGTGATCCATCACCGGCAATGACGCGTATAGTCGAGACAAGATGGCCAAGAAAAAGATCGAGAGTTTCCCGCCGGGTCCGCGCATTTCGGTCCGCGGCGCGCGTGAACACAACCTGCAAGGGGTTGATGTGGACCTGCCCCGGGACCGGTTGGTGGTGATGACAGGTCTGTCGGGATCGGGCAAGTCGTCGCTCGCCTTCGACACGATCTATGCCGAAGGCCAGCGCCGCTATGTCGAAAGCCTGTCGGCCTACGCCCGTCAGTTCCTTGAGATGATGCAGAAGCCGGCTTTCGATACCATCGAGGGTCTGTCCCCGGCGATCTCCATCGAACAGAAGACGACCTCGCGCAATCCGCGATCGACCGTCGGCACGGTGACCGAGATCTACGACTATCTGCGGCTCCTCTACGCGCGGGTCGGCACGCCCTATTCGCCGGCCACGGGGCTGCCCATCGAGAGCCAGACCGTCAGCCAGATGGTCGACCGGATCATGGAGATGGAGGCGGGCACCAGGCTCTTGCTGCTGGCGCCGATCGCGCGCGGCCGCAAGGGCGAATACCGGCGCGAATTTGCCGACCTGCAAAAGCGCGGGTTCCAGAGGGTCAAGGTCGATGGCGAGGTTTACGAGCTCGCCGACGTGCCGGCGCTCAATAAGAACATCAAGCATGACATCGAGGTTGTGGTGGACCGCGTCGTGGTGTCCGACAAGCTCGGCAACCGGCTGGCCGACAGTCTGGAAGTGGCGCTTGGCCTGGCCGACGGCCTGGCCTTCGCCGAGAACGCCGACAGCGGCGAGCGCACGACGTTTTCCGCCAAGTTCGCCTGTCCCGAATCGGGCTTTACCCTGGATGAGATCGAGCCGCGGCTGTTTTCCTTCAACAATCCCCACGGCGCCTGTCCGGCCTGCGATGGGCTCGGGTCCAAGCTCTATTTCGACCCCCAGCTCGTGATTTCGGATCCAAACCTCAGTCTCCGCGAAGGGGCGGTTCGGCCGTGGGCCAAGTCGTCGTCACGCTATTACGTCCAGACCCTCGATTCCCTCGCCCGGCACTACAAGTTCCAGACCACCCTGCCCTTCGGTGAACTGCACCAGCGCTTCCGCGACATCGTTCTGTTTGGCTCCGGCGACGAGCCCGTCACCATGAAATACGACGACGGCTTCAAGACCTACGAAGTGACCAAGCCGTTCGAAGGCGTGATCCCCAATCTGGAACGGCGCTACCGTGAGGCGGATTCCGCCTGGCTACGCGACGATCTTTCCCGGTTCCAGTCGTCCCAGGATTGCGAGGCATGCGGCGGCATGCGGCTCAAGCCGGAGGCGCTTTGCGTCAAGATCAATGATCTCAACATTTCCCAAGTGACCCGGTTCTCGATCAAGGAGGCCGCCCTCTGGTTCAAGGGGCTTGCGGGCAAGCTGACCAAGCAGAAGCGCGAGATCGCCGAGCGCATCCTCAAAGAGATCAACGAGCGTCTGGGATTCCTGGTCGATGTGGGCCTGGGCTATCTCACGCTGTCGCGCGGCTCGGCGTCTTTGTCGGGCGGCGAAAGCCAGCGGATCCGGCTGGCGAGCCAGATCGGCTCGGGCCTGACCGGCGTGCTTTACGTGCTCGACGAACCCTCCATCGGCCTGCATCAGCGCGACAACGCCCGCCTGCTGGAGACGCTCAAGCGCCTGCGCGATTTGGGCAACACGGTGCTGGTGGTGGAACATGACGAGGAAGCCATCCGCGCGGCCGATTACCTGGTGGATATGGGGCCGGGCGCCGGCGTCCACGGTGGCAAGGTGGTGGCCGCGGGCGCGCCGGACGAGGTCATGCGCTGCAAGGAAAGCCTGACCGCCCAGTACCTGACCGGTGCCAAGTCGATTCCCATCCCGAAGCAGCGCCACCAGGGGCGGCTTGGACAGAGCATTTCCGTGATTGGGGCGCGGGCTAACAATCTGGCGGGGATCGACGTCGATATCCCGCTTGGTACCTTCACTTGCGTCACCGGCGTCTCGGGCGGCGGCAAGTCGTCCCTGGTAATCGAAACCCTGTACAAGGCGGCGGCCCGGCGTCTGATGAACGCGCGGCGGCTGCCGGGGGAACATGATGACCTGCGCGGGCTCGAATTCATCGACAAGATCATCGACATCGACCAGAGCCCCATCGGCCGTACGCCGCGCTCCAACCCGGCCACCTATACCGGCGCCTTCACGCCGATCCGCGATTGGTTCGCCGGCCTGCCCGAGGCCAAGGCCCGGGGGTATAAGCCGGGCCGGTTTTCCTTCAACGTCAAGGGCGGGCGCTGCGAGGCCTGTCAG
>JAHEKA010000075.1 GCA_024638585.1 Rhodospirillales bacterium | reverse complement strand
AGCAGCAGCGGCACCACCACGACGGTGGCGGAATAGATATCCATCAGGCAGCCGACCGCCAACAGGAACACGTTCAGCGCCAGCAGGAACACCAGGCGCGAGGTCACATTGGCCTCCACCCAGGCCGCGGCATGGGCCGGCACCTCGGCATCCACCAGGTAATTGGTGAGGCCGAGCGCGACGCCGAGGATGGCGAAGACACCACCGATCAGGGTGCTGCTTTTCAGGAAGATCTCCGGCAGGTCGCGCCGGGGATGGATCTCGCGGTGGATCAGGGTCTGTGTGCAGAACACGTAGAAGGCCGTGCAGGCCGCCGCTTCCATCAGGGTCATGTAACCGCCGAAGATGCCGCCGATGGCGACCAGCGGCATGCCGATCTCCCATTTGGCCCGCCAGGTGGCGCCGAACGCCGCGCGCCAGTGGAACGCTGGCCGTGCCGCCTTGGCTCGGAGTCCGCTCACGACGCCATAGGCGCAGACCGCGACGACCAGGATCAGGCCCGGGATCAGGCCGGCCAGGAACATATCGGGGATCGGCACCCTTGCGACCACGGCGTAGAGGATGACGGCGAGGCTTGGCGGGAACAGCAGGCCGATGGAGCCCGAAGACGTGACGAGCCCCAAGGAGAACCGCTCGCCATAGCCGCTTTTGACCAGCATCGGCAGGAGCAGGCCGCCCAGGGCCAGGATGGTCACCCCCGAAGCGCCGGTGAAGGTGGAAAAGAACGCACAAGAAAGGATCACGACGATGGCGAGCCCCCCCGGCGCCCAACCGAACCAGGCCTGGAACAGGTCCGTCAGCCGCTCGCCGGCCCGGCCCGCCGCCAACAACAATCCGGCCAGCACGAACAGGGGAATGGTGGGAATCGCGGGCGAGACGACGATGCGATAGGCCTCCACCGGGATGGCGGCCACGGGCACGTCGGCGGCGGTGAACAGCACCAGGGCCGCGCCACCCAGGATGATGAAGATCGGCAACCCCGCGGCCGCACCCAGAACCAGCAAGACAATGGCCGGCCAGATCAGGGTCCCGGCCACTTCCGGGGACACCAGGAAAAACGCCAGGGCAATCACGCCGCCAAGGACGGCGGCCACCGCTTTGTCGGCAAGTGTTTGCGCCGCCAGGGCGAAGCGCACCGCCAGCACCACGAAGGCAATGGGAAGGATGGCGATGAAGACATAGGGCGGCAGCCAGCCGCCGATGCGGATGGGGGAGGAGAATTCGGATTCAAGAAACCCGTACGACGCCCAGGCCAGGCCCAGGCTGACCGCGACCGACAGCACCGCCACGCCGAGCCCGAGCCAGCGGCCGCCCAGCCGGTCGGCCAATACCTCGCCGGTCGCGAGCCGCAGGTGGCCGCCGTCCCGCGCGGCGATCATGGCACCGACGAATCCGGCCCACAGGGTCAGGTTCTGCACCACGGACGTGCCGCCGGGAATGCTTGTCTGAAACGCCCAGCGCAGGGCCAGGTCGGCCACCAGGATCCCCACCATGAGGATCAGGACGGCGGACCCGAGCGCGTTCTCCCAACGGTGGCGGATGGAGACCGGCGGGGCTGGTTCCGCGACCGTCATCAGGCGGTCACTTGCCGCCCGATTTGCGATAGGCGTCTCTCAGGCGCTGAACCTCATCGACGATCCCCTTGGGCACGACCTTGCCCACCAACCGGGGATAACCCTGGCGCGCCCCCTGGACCCATTTCGCTTTGACCGCGTCCGGGACGGCATGGACCTTCAGCCCATGCTTCTTCATCACCGCGATGGCCTCGCCGTCGAGCTTGCGGATCTTGGGCTGCAAGCCGGCACCCATTTCCCGGGCCGCCTTCAGCAGTTTCGCCCGCTCCCCCTTGGGCACCCGCGACCAGCCGCGCTGGGAAATCACCGTGGCGCCGACCAAGGGCGCCCATTTCATATCCGTCATATTCTTGGCCAGGCCGAACCATTGGTTGGCCAGCGCCGCCAGCGGCGTGGTCGGCACCGCCTTGATCAGCCCCGAAGACAGGCCGGTATGGATCTCCGTCGCCGGCAAGGGAACCGGGTTATAGCCGGACGCCCGCCACGCCTCCACATAGGCACTGTCGCCGACCCAGGAAAACATCTTGAGAGGCTTGAGGTCTTCCGGAGTCACCACCGGTTTCTGGGTGAAGAAATAGATCCACCCCGCGTCCACCCAATTGAGCACCCGCGTACCCTTGGCCTGAAGCGCGCCTTCCAGCTTTGCGCCGAGCTTGCCGCGGACATAGTCGAGCTCGGCATCGGATTGAAACATCATCGGCATCTGCAGGGCCTGGACCTCCTGGGCGATCCGGGACAGGCCGGCCCCGGTCAGGGCCGCGGCATGAAGCTGGCCGATGCGCATCTTTCGGACCATGTCGGGCTCGTCGCCGGCGATGCCGCCGGGGTAGATGCGAAGCTTCACCTTGCCGCCGGACAGCTTGGCCCATTTCGCCGCCAGATCCTGAAGCGCCTTATGCCAGGGCGATCCCTTCGGCGCCAGGGTGCCGAGCTTCAGGGTCGCGGCATGCACCGGGACTGCAAAGGACATGGCCACGGCGAGCACCATGGACTTGAAGGGGACAGATTTCATCGGGGGGCCTCCGCGACATTGGCATCGACGAACAGATCGGGAATGCGGCTCTCCAGCCAAAGCGCCCTGCGGCGCGCCAGCACGTTGGAAAGGCGCAGCGGCTTATAGGCGTCCGCATCCTGGGCCTTGGCCCTGGCAAGCAGCGCCTTGAACTCGGCAAGTTTCTGCTCGGGCACGGACACCGCCTCGGCCAGGTTGACGTGAATCGATGCGCGGCGTCCCTTGGCAAACGCCCGCGCCTTTTCATAATGCTCCCGGGCCTTTTTCATGGAGCCGCCCGGTCGCCCCGCTTCGTAACTGATGAAGAAATCATGGGCGGCGCCATGGTCGAAGCTTTCATCCAGCACCAAGACGCGCCGCACCAGGGCGCCGGCCAAGGGCAGTTCCGCCATCAGGTTGAGATCGTCCTTCCGCGCGCTCAACGCCCCGGCCCATGCCGACCCGGTCCAATAGAGCAGCGCCAGGTCGTCACGGGTGGTGGCGGCCAGCGCCTTGGCGCGGTCGGTCCGTAAAAGTGCCGCGAACCCGGGATGGGTCGCCTCCAGGGCGCGCATGCCGTAATCCCGGCCGCGCAGATAGAGCTTGCGCGCCCGCACCCGTTTCTTTCGGGCATCATTCAGCCGCCCCTCGCCCAGCTCGTCCGCCTCGCGCTGCAACAGGTAGGCGTAGACCGTGAACCCTCGCGCCGAAGCCAGAAGAAGGCCCTCGTGTTCGGGCGAAACCTCCAGCATGCTCTCATAGGTCTTGAGGCCGAAGGGCAGTGCCTCGCGGATCAGTTCTGGATCGTCATCGCCGGTGAACGCGGTGCTGTCGCCGGTCATGGCATCGCCCACCACGTCGACGGCGAGTTTCTGGACGGAGCAGCCGCCAAGGGACAAGGCGAGAATAAGGACAAGCGCCGCCCAGCGGCCGGATATCGCGTTTCCGATCCCGCCGCTCTTGGAACCAATCCCCTTGCCGAGAAAAAGCGGCCAGTGATCTCCGTTCATCATCGTCCTCTTTCCATTCCCCCTCCGGGGCACTGAAGACCCCGGCCGAGCCCGACGAAATCAATGCCGCGGCCCGTCGGGATGCCGCAAGTCAATACTTGGTCTACCCCCAGGAGGGCAAGATTTCCTTTAACGGGATGCAAGATTTCGCCCTTGAGAGGTTACGCGCCGGCGACATTCTCCTGGATCCAGCCATCGATCAGGGCGGCGATCTCGTCGCTGTTCTGTTCCAGCATCATCATGTGGCCGTTGCCATGTATCCCCGCATCGGCCAGGCTGACATACTCCGCCGCCACCCCCGCCTGTGCCAAGAACTTCGCAGTGTTCGGATCATAGGCGCTGTGGAACGAGGCTTCCGCCGAGACCACGGCAACCGGCAAGCCGGCGAGGTTGGCGAGCTTCCGCGCCGGTTCCGCCTGCAGCCAGCACCGCGCAAGGCCCGGTGCGTCGGCTTCGTCCGCCAGGACGAAATCGAGCTCCGCCGGGTCGGAGACCGGCGGATCGTAGGTCAAGGGGATGCTGGCGAGCCCCCAGATCCGGGCGACAGGGGAATATTCGAACCAGTCGGGCGGGCCGATGGGCTCGATGAACCCGACCGCGCAGCCCGGCTCCACGGCAACGATGGCCTTGACCAGGTTGGGCCGGGCGTCGGCGATCAGCCAACCAAAGGTGCCGGACTGGGAATGGGTCATCAGGATGGCGGGGCCGATCTCATCCAACAGCGCGGCGCCGGCGGCCTGATTGTCGTGTTGAATGACCTTGCGGTCTACCAGGTTGTTGAGTTGCGAGGCATAGAAGGCATCGAACACCGGATCGCCCGGCTCACCGCTTCCGGGCCATTGGCTGTGGCGCTCGGCCTGGGGATAGAGACCAAAGCGGGCGGGGGCGGTGAAGGTCCGCGACACCGCCTCCGCCGTGCCGTCCCTCACGGCGCCCTGGATCTCGGGATGGTGGGCGGAGCGCCCGCGGCCGGGCTGGTCCAGGATGTATACCGCATAGCCTTCGCGCAGGAAATACTGGGCCCAGCCGTCGCGCCCGTCCGGCGTCTGGGTGAAGCAGGTGCCGCTCTGACAACCGCCCGGGATCATGACGATGGGCAGTTCATGGCGCCGGTGCGCCGGGATCTGATATTCGACATAGGCTTGCCCCGCCATGACACGGCCGGTTTCGCCGGCGTCCCGAGGCACCTCGTGGTAGCGGCCGCCGACATAGAGGCCTCCCTGCTTGGCGATGACGAGGTCGCCGCTCCAGGCGCCCGATGGGCCGGTGTTGTCGGTCATATTGCACCTCTCCCGCCGGTTCGGCTGCGGTCCCCCGGGGCCGGACCGCGGAAACAGTCTGGCAGACAGCTGCGCGCCTGTCTTCCTCGGAACGGAAAAGCAGGACGACGCGTTAGTCGAATGTGAACCAATTGGCGGGAGTGTTTCCTGGCGTCGGCGGCAACATTTGTGTTTAATGGCGCGCCGATCACGCCGCCGGCACGCCCGTGGCCGCAGGCAGCGACGGCAGAGGGGACAGAATATCAGTAGATTGTGGCGGCCCGCGCCGCCGATAGGGGTTTTAGAATCGTCCGTGACCAACCTGCGTTACAAGAGGAAAAGAAGGACCGCCCAAATCGGAGCGGCCCGCAGACGCGCCACCGCGGGGTCCGGTGCATGAAGCGGGCAATAACCTACGTCCTGTGGCCGGGGCTGTTTTTCGGTTGCGTCGCCCTCAACCACCTGGCGCTCCAGAGCGATTATCCCATCGTCTACTTCAACCTGATCTACCTGGGCCTGGGCGTCTGCCTGTTCGCTCTGGAACGCGTCCTGCCCCATGAGCGCCGGTGGCTCGCCAATGACGGCCAGATCGGCGCCGATCTCGGCCATACGCTGCTCAATAAAGGCCTCGTGCAGATCGCCGCGGCCGCGGTGGTCGCCATGGGCATTGCCCAGACGGTCGATCCGGAGCCCGCCGGGCTGTGGCCCTCGGCCTGGCCGCTCGCGGGCCAGGTGATCCTCGGTCTCGTCATCGCCGAATGCGGCCTCTACTTCGCCCATCGGCTGGCCCATGAATGGCCCAAGCTGTGGTGCTTCCATTCAGTCCATCACAGCGTGACCCGGCTCTGGATCGTCAACACCGGGCGCTTCCATTTCGTCGACACCATGGCCTCGATCGCCCTCAGCCAGCCGCTTCTCTATCTCGCCGGAGCGCCCAAGGAGATCTTCCTTTGGGTCGCCGCGATCACCGCCTTCATCGGCATCCTGACCCATTGCAACGTGGACATGCGCGGCGGATGGCTGAACCTGGTGTTCAACACGCCGGAACTTCACCGCTGGCACCATTCCCGGATACCGGCCGAGGGCAACACCAATTACGGCGAGAACCTGATGTTCATGGACATCCTGTTCCGCACCTATTACCTGCCGGCCCGTCGACCGCCCGCCGATATCGGCATCGACCGCGTCATGCCGGAAACCCTGGCCGGCCAATTGCGCGCGCCCTTCACCTGGCTGGGCGGTGATGCGGGCGAGCCGCTGCCCGCCCTCGCCGGTTCCACCGACGACACCCCATTGCCTCCGCGGGGGGACTGAGGCCCCAAAGGCCCATCCCCTTGCCATATCGCACGCGCGCCCGGACAATGGCGCCGGTCGCGGCGGAACGGCGCCCGGCAGAGGGAAAGGCGAAATGGATACAGCGGAACAAGCCGGGGTGGGGCGGAGCGGGGTGGACCCGATCACACTTGAGGTCATCCGCCACGGTGTCGTATCCGTGACCGATCAGATCGACGCCAACATCACGCGCACCGCCTTCAGCCCCTATATCTACGAGTACCGCGATTTCGCCGTCGGCCTGGTCGGCCCGGATGGCGAATCCATCGCCCAGTGCCGCGGCGGCATGCCGATCTTCGTCGCCGATTCCGTCGGCATGGCCGTCCGCGACGGGATCGCGACCTATGGATTGGACAACCTCCATCCGGGCGATGTGATCCTCTGCAACCACGCCGCCATCCAGGGCCAGCATCTCAACAACACGGTCATGTACACACCGGTCTTCGCCGGGCCCGAGGAGGACCGGTTGGTCGGCTTCTTCGCCATCAACGTGCACTGGATCGATGTCGGCGGATCGGTGCCGCGGTCACGCGACATCTTCGAAGAAGGGCTGCAGTTGCGCTCCATCAAACTGTGGTCCAAGGGCGAACCCATCGAAGAGGTCTACCGGATCATCGAGAACAACACCCGCACGCCGGAAGCCCTGATGGGGGATATCGAGGCCCAGCTCGCGGGCTGCCTGCTGGGCCGCGACCTGACCCGGGAGCTCGCCGAGCGCTACGGCACGGACACCTACCTCGCGGCCGTCGCCGACATTCTCGACCAGTCCGAAAACGCGACCCGCGCGCGCATCCGGGACATGCCCGACGGCACATATGAATCCGAGGCTTTCCTCGACAATGACGGCCAGGGGAATACGCCGGTCCCCATCAGGATCCGTGTCATCGTCGACGGCGACGAACTTACGGTGGATTACTCCGACATGGCCGACGCCGTCCCCGGCTGCATCAATTCAGGCTTCTACGGCGGCGGACGGACCACCGCGAGGGTCGCCTTCAAATACCTGCTCGGCGCCGAAGAGCCGGCCAATGAGGGAACCTTTCGCCCGCTGAAGCTGATCCTACCCGAAGGCAAGCTGCTGAGCGCGCCGGCAACGGCGCCCATGGGCAATTACGGCCACCCTTTCCCGACCATCATCGACGCCATCATCCGCGCCTTCGAACAGGTCGCCCCGGACCGGGTCACCGGCGGCCATTACGGCACCTTCGCGGGTTTCCGGTTTCTCGGGACGGACGCAGCGGGGGCGCCTTTCGATTGCCATGTCTGCGGCTATGGCGGCTGGGGCGCCAGCGCCCGGGGCGACGGGGGCGGGCCCTTTCGCACCATGGCCCATGGCGACACCAAGCTGATCCCCATGGAATTGCAGGAAGCGCTCTATCCCGTGCTGATCGAGGAGCTCGCCCTGCGCCCGGATTCCGGCGGCGCCGGCGAGATGCGGGGGGGCCTGGGCATGGTCAACACCTATCTCATAGGCGCCCCCTGCCATGTCGTGGTGAAGTTCGACCGGGTCGACTGCCCGCCCTGGGGGGTGGCCGGAGGCAAGGACGCCAAACCGGGCTGGGTGACGGTGGAAAAGGCGGAGACCGGCGAGCGGGTCACCTTGCGCAAGGACAAGGGCTACCCGCTCGAGGTCGGCGACCGCGTGATCGTCACGGTGGGCGGCGGCGGCGGATGGGGACCGCCGGAACGGCGCGATCGGGCCGCCATCGCCGAGGACATCCGCCTCGGCTACGTCACGCCGGAGGCCGCCCGGGCCGATTACCGCCGCACCGGCTGAGGTTTCACCCCGCGCCTTCGAAATCGAGCAGACCGATCAGCGCCGCCATGTCGGGCGCGGCTTCGGCCTGCCACCAACGGTCCAGCGCCTCGCGGCAGCGCGCCTCACCGATCTTGGGCGCGGCCAGGGCGATGAACTTATCCTCCACATCGGCGTCATTCATGGGATTGTCCGGGTGCCCCTTGGGATTGACGATTTCGCTTTCAACGCTCCGGCCGTCATTGGCGCGGATGACGATCCGCATGATCACCCTTTCCGCCTGCACCGCTTCGATGTCGTCGTCCACGGTGACCTTGATCTTGGCCATCAGGGGCCGGAGCGCCGGATCGCGCACCGGGCCCTCCTCGAAGGAGGCCACCGTCAGCGCCCCGTCCACGAATGTCCTGGCGAAGATGTAGGGCAGGCTGTGGTCGGCGGTCTCCCGGGTTTGCGGATCCCACTTTTCCGGCTCGCTGCCGATCTCGAAGCGGGTGAAGGCGGAGGTGAAGACTTCGATGTCCTCTATGTCGTCCGATGCGATCTTCTCGCGCAGCTCAAGCGCGGCCCACACCGCGGCCTGGCCGTTGGTCTCGATCGGCCAATACTTGATCTGCACCCGGGGCATCAGCGCAGGTCCGCCCTGGCCGGGGAAGGGTGCGATGTCGAACGGTCCCGTCACCTTTTCGAACAAACCGGCGCGTCCTTCGAAGGGGCGCGGTGGCCCGGCCATGCCTTCGGCGGCGAGCAACGCACCGAATACCGCGTTGCGCACGGCATAGGGGGTGGCCGCGTTCTTCCAGGGCGTCAATTCGCCCGACCGGGTGACCCGGAGCGCGACGCTGGAGACCGCGGCGATGCCGATGGCGTCGGCGGTGGTCTCCCGGTCCAACCCCAACAGGTTGCATATCCCCGCCACCGTCGAGATCGAAATCACGTATCCCTGGTCCCAGCCCTGGCGGCTGAGCTGGGCCGCGTCGTTGAGCCGTCCGAAGATCTCATAACTCGCCACCATGGCGGTGAGAAACGACT
>JAHEKA010000542.1 GCA_024638585.1 Rhodospirillales bacterium | reverse complement strand
ATGACCCGGACCTTGCCGTCGCGGACCAGCCGGTCCATGGCCTCCAGCGTTTCGGCGATGGGGGTCTCGGGATCGGGGAAGTGGAGCTGGTAGAGGTCGATGGTATCGGTGCCGAGATTCTTGAGGCTCTCCTCCACCGCGGCGAATACGGTCTCCCTCTTGGCCCCCTGGCGGATTCCGAATTTGGTGGCGATGATGACGTCGCCCCGCCGGGACCCCAGCGCGCGGCCGATATATTGCTCCGACACGCCCGCCGAGTAAGAGTTCGATGTGTCGAAGAAATTGATGCCCTCGTCCAGGCACCGGTTGATGACGGCGGCGGTGGTGGCCTCGTCGCAGCGCGCGCCGAAGGCGTTGCAGCCGAGCCCGATCACCGACACCTTGAGCTCGGCGCCCCCTTGCGCCCCGATTGCTTTGTACCTCATGGATCCTCCCCTGTTGCGCCCTTTGGGGCAGCATAGCCGCAGGGCCCCGGCCTGTCGCCCCGTTCATCGGGCCACGGCGCTTTACACCCCCCATTGCGGGCGGGTAATAAATTGCATCCGCCCGGGACCAGGGGCCAATAGATCAAGCGCCGGCGCGGCCCGGCGCCGTCAGGGGGAGGACACGCATGGACGACGTTGCCCAAGCACGCACCAACCAGGAACTCGTCATCGAGGCGCGCAAGCGGATGTCGCCGGCGAGCTGGGACTATCTTTCGGGCGGCGGCGAATCCGAAACCACGCTCAAGCGCAACCGCTATGCGTTGGATTCCATCGCCTTCCGCCCCCGGGTGCTCAACAGCGTCGCCCAACCGGACCCGTCGACGACTTTCATGGGCCAGACTCTGCGCATTCCGGTGATCGCGGCCCCCATCGGCTCGCTCCATCTGATGGACCCCGGCGGCAACATCCCGGTGGTGCGCGCCATGGACAAGTTCGGATCGATCCCGGTGATCTCGATCATGACGAACCCGCGGCTCGAGGATTGCGCGGCGGAAACCGAAGGCTTCAAGATCTTCCAGCTCTACGTGCGCGGCGACATGGACTGGGTCGAAAAGACCCTCGACCGGGTGGTCGAGGCAGGCTTCGATGCGCTCGCCATCACCGTCGACGTGGCCCATTACGGCCGGCGCGAGCGCGACCAGTACAACCGCTTCAACCGCCGCGCCTTTGCCCAGCGCTCCAACCTCGAAGGCATCGATCTCGACCAGGAATGGCGCTGGCGCGGCCAGCTCACCTGGGATTTCGTCGACCACTGCAAGAAGCATTGCGGCCTGCCGGTCCTGGTCAAGGGCATCGCCACGCGGGAGGACGCCGAGATCGCCGTCGATCGCGGGATCGACGTGCTCTGGGTGTCGAATCACGGCGGGCGGCAGCTGGATCACGGGCGCGGCGCCATCGAAGCGCTTCAGGAGGTCGCCTCGGTGGCCCAGGGCAAGGTGCCGATCGTCGTCGATGGCGGTTTCGTGCGCGGCTCGGACATGGTCAAGGCGGTGATCTGCGGCGCCGATGCCGTCGCCGTCGGCAAGCTTCAGGGCTGGGCGCTGGCGGCGGGCGGCGAGGAGGGCCTGATCCGCTGCTTCGAGATCCTGGAAAACGAGATCACCATCACCATGGGGCTCTTGGGCGTCAACAAGCTCTCCGAACTGACGCCCGAACACCTCCATCACGGGGCCATGCCGATGAACCCGCCGACCCCGTGGAGCGCCTTCCCGGTGGTTTCGGAGGCGTTCGAGCGTTGGGACCGGGGCACCTATTGATTGTCGAAAAACGCCTTGTTAAAAGCATCATTTAATTAAATATCTTCTTAATTAAACGATGCTTTAAATGAAAGGTTTTCCAGGGCTCGTGTCCCGGCGTGGACCCAAGGCCTTGAATTTGGACGATGTTTCAACCGGTTGGCGCCTCTCCGCATTAGGCCGAAAAGCGGAGGTCAGCCGGGCAGCACCTGGACCCTTCCGGCATCCAGATCCAGCGCCACCTGGTCGCCGGCGGAGAAGATGCGCCCGCCGGCGTGATGGGAATCATCGACCAGGATCTCGTGGCTGCCGACGGTGACGGAATAGCGGATCACGTTACCAAGGAACTCCCGATGCTCGATCTGCCCGGCGAGCGCGCCGCCGTCCGCCGCGGCGATCTGCAGGTCCTGGGGCCGGAACATGACGGTGCCGGTGCCGGCCGCGAGCTCTCGGCCGTTCAGCGGGATGCGCGTGCCGTCCTCGGCCTTGAACACCACCTGACCGGCCTCGTTTTCCACCCGGCCGTCGATCAGGTTGGCGGTGCCGAGGAAATCGGCGACGAAACGGTTGGCGGGCCTGTCGTAGAGCTCCATGGGCGAGC
>JAHEKA010000074.1 GCA_024638585.1 Rhodospirillales bacterium | reverse complement strand
GGCAGCCGCAGTTGGGCTCAGATGCTCGCCTTCGGGGTGCAGCATCTTGGCTGGAACATCAAATTCGTGGTGGGCTATCCCGGCTCCGCGGCGCTGACCCTGGCCACCCGGCGAGGTGAAATCGATGGCTTCGGCACGTCCGGCATCGCCATCCAGAAGTCCCTGATCAGGACCGGAAATTTCCAGGGTGTCGTGCAGATCGGTGAACTGGAGGGGGACAAGGTCGGCCGGCGCGTGTCTTTCCCAGACGTTCCCGCCATGTCGGAATTGATGAAGGGGAAGGTCAGCGGAATGGACAAGGCGGCCTTCGACTTCTGGGTCAAGTCGGCGGGGATCGACAAGTGGTATGCCCTGCCGCCCAAGACGCCTAAGGAGATGGTCGAGGTCTATAAGGCGGCTTTCATCAAAGCCAATAAGGACCCGGACTTCATCAAGTTCGCCCACCACCAGTTCAGTGCCGATTTCCGGCCCATCAGCGCGGCGACCATTACCGATCAGGTCAAGTCGACCGCCTATCCGAAGCTCGCGCTGATAGAACGAATCCGCCAGACCCGCATCAAAGCGGGCCTGCCGGCTGCCAGGCTGTCGGACGAGGAGTTGGCCAAGCTCGCCAAGAAGCTCGTGGGCGAGGGCCTCAAGGTCAAGGCGAAGCTCGATGCGGTCAAGCGGGGCGGCCGGTGGCTCCACTTCAAGAACAAGGGCCAAGACCACAAGGCAAAGGTGAGCTCATCCCGCTCCAAGGTCTCCATCAACGGCAAGAAAGCCAAGCGCAATGCTCTCAAGCCCGGCATGACCTGTGAGATCGCTTATGGCAGCAACGGCGGCGAGGTCAAATCCGTCAGTTGTTCCGCCAAGCAGAGCTGACGCAGCCATTCAATAAAATCAACGAAGCAAGGAGGAGAGCCTCTTGGACCATGTGAATTTTCCCTACCGGTCGTCAAGCCATCTGGCTTTGATGCATGTCATCAACGAATCCGGGGCCTGGGCGCGCCAGGACCTGGAGGTCGATTACGACAAGGGCATCAACCGGGACGACGCCCATAAGCTAGTGCCCACGGGGGAGGTTGAGTTCGTCTCCGGCAACCACGTCTCCACCTATGCCGCGCGCGCCCGCGGCGACACCTGGGTCTATCTCGGCCAGACCGTCAGCCAAAACAACATCTCCCTGGTGACGCGGGCCGACAGCGACATCCAGAAGCTCGAAGACATCCGTCATCGCAAGTTCGGCTCGCGCGGACGCCATCCCGGCCTCAACACTTGGCTCTATCTCAAACAGCACGGGCTGGATCCAGATACCGACCAGGTCGAGATCGTGCGCGAAGAACGGGTGGAATTGCCCGACGGTACCTTCAAGCTCAACCGCAAAAGCCTAACGGAGATGCTGAAGGACAAGGAAATCGATGCCTGCTTCCTGACCCTGCCGAATAAGGAATTCGCGCACCGCGAGGGGTTCAAGATCATCGATATCGAGAGCCAGCCCATGGTCTTCTTCATGACCGTGTCTTCGTCGATGAAGCTGGTCGAAGAACGCCCCGACGTCATCGAGCGGATGCTCAAAGGCGTGATCGAGGGGATCGCCTTTTTCAAGACCGAGCGCGAAAAGTCCATCCAAATCCTCATGGACAAGCACACCAAGGAAGGCAAGCTGGATCGCGAGGTGGCGGAAATGCTCTATGACGATCTGGCGCCCATCCTGGAGCCCAAGCTGTATCCGGGGCTGGATGCCATCGGTAATGTCTACCAGGAAGCGCTCAAGCAGGACGAAAAGAACGGCGACGCGGCGAAAATCCACCCGCTTGCCCTGTGGGATTTCCATTTCCTGCGGGAAATCGACGATTCCGGGTTTATCAACAATCTTTATAAGGACCATCCGGAACATCTGGATGGCCACGGAGGGTGATGGATCCGCGGAGGATCCAAGGGACAATCCTCACAATTAAAGGGCGGCCCTGGGGCCGCCCTTCTTTTGTCTTAGCCTGTATTCGGCCGCGGTGCGTGGGCGATTAGCCTGCCGCTTGGGCGACCGCACGCTTGGCCATGACCGTGACCAGGTGGGCCCGATAATCGGCGGCGCAATGGATGTCGGCCAGCAGGTCATCGTCGCCGATCTGGATGTCGGCGATGGCATCGGGCGAGAAGTTCGATGCCAGGGCTTGCTCCATCTCCGTCACCCGGAAGACGCAGTCCTTGGCGCCGGTGATGGCGACGCGCACATCGCCCCCGAACTTTGCCACGAAGGCGCCGACCAAGGCGAAGCCCGAGGCCGGCTGGGGAAACTTGATGTAGGCCGCGGCATCGGGAATCTTGAACTCGATGGCGGTGATGATCTCGGCCTCCTCCAACGCGGTTTCGAACAGGCCGGTGAAGAAGTCGTCGGCGGCAATTTCCCGGTTGTCGGTCTTGACCGTAGCGTCGAGGCCCAGCACCGCGGCGGGATAGTCCGCCGCCGGGTCCGAGTGGGCGACCGATCCGCCGATTGTGCCGCGATGGCGCACGCTGGGGTCGCCGATGCCGCCGGCGAGCGCGGCCAGCGCCGGAATCGCCTTCTGGACATCGGCCGAGGTCTGTACGTCGTAATGACGGGTCATGGCGCCGATGGTGACGGTGTCGGAGCCGACGGTGATTCCTTTCAGCCCATCGACATCGGCGAGGTCGATGAGATCGCTGGGCGCGGCCAGGCGCAGTTTCATGGACGGGATCAGGGTCATGCCGCCGGCCAGGATCTTGCGGTCTTCGGCATCTTTCGCGGCGGATGACGCTTCATCGAGGGATTTGGGGCGGTGATAGTTGAATTCGTACATCTGATTGTCTCCCTTGCGCCGATCAGCCCTTGGCGTTCATGGCCTTGATGCCGCTTTCGATGGCCTCGACGATGTGCTGATAGCCGGTGCAGCGGCAGATGTTGCCTTCCAGTTCGTGGCGGATGGTCTTTTCATCGGCGTCGGGCCGGCGCCGGGCGATGTCGCAGGCCACCATCACCATGCCGGGGGTGCAGAACCCGCATTGCAGGCCGTGGTGTTCCCAGAACGCCTGCTGCATGGGATGCAGGGTGCCGTCTTCCTCGGCCAGCCCTTCGATGGTGGTGATGTCCTGGCCTTCGCATTGGATCGCGAAGAGGGTGCAGGACTTTACCGCCTCGCCATTGAGATGGACGTTGCAGCATCCACATTGGGACGTGTCGCAACCGACATGGGTCCCGGTCAGTCCAAGATGCTCTCTCAGGTATTGGACGAGAAGCGTCCGCGGCTCTACGTCCGCCAAAACCGGCTTCCCGTTCACGTTCATGCTGACTTTAGTGGACAAGGTCTCCCTCCTTATTGCGCGCCATCCCAGGCCAAATTCCGGTGGGCACGATCATACCCGAATGATTGACAAACCAAAGGATGATCCATGCCATCCCCATGATACCTCAAAAAGGGCGCGGGCCACAGCCGCGGCTGGTCAGGTCACGCGCCGGATCCGCCGCCGGTGCTCGCGCCTCGTTCGTCCAGATAGTCCGAGAAATTCGCAAAGAACTGGCCGGCCAGCTTCTTGGCCGTCGAATCAATCAGACGCTGGCCGATCTGGGCCAGCTTGCCGCCCACGGTGGCATGGGCGGTATAGCTGATCACGGTTTCCTCGCCGTCCTCGGTAAGCTTCACCTGGGCTTCGCCCTTGCCGAAGCCGGCAACGCCGCCGGTCCCCTGTCCCGACAGGGTGTAGCCATTGGGCGCGTCGATATCGCTCAGCGTCACCTCGCCCGCAAACCGGGCCTTCACCGGCCCGACCGAGAGCCGCACCCTGGCCGTGAATTCGGTGTCGGATTTCTTTTCCACCTCCTCACAGCCCGGGATTGAGGCCCGCAATGCCTCCTCGCTGTTGAGCGCGTCCCAAACCACTTGCTTGGGGGCTGCGATCCTTTGTTCGCCGGTCATATCCATTAGGCGGGTCCTCCTTCATTCTTGGCGCCATGAATGGCGTGCCAAATATTATTGGGCGTTAGCGGCATGTCCAGGTGTTTTACGCCGAGCGGTTCCAGGGCGTTCAGGACGGCATTGACGAAAGCCGGCGGCGCGCCGCAGCAGCCCGCTTCGCCCGCGCCCTTGACTCCCAGCTCGTTATTGGTGGACGGGATCGGATTGAATTCCGCTTTGATATCCGACAGATCCTTGGCCCGGGGCATGGCGTAATCCATGAAGGATCCGGTCAGAAGTTGGCCGGTCTCCTCGTCATAGACCAAGTTTTCGGTCAGGGCCTGGCCGATCCCCTGGGCGACGCCGCCATGAACCTGGCCATGGACGATCAGCGGGTTCAGGACAGTACCGCAATCGTCGGCCGCTGAATAGGCGAGAAGTTCGACGCTTCCGGTCTCCGGATCGACCTCCACCTCGCAGATATGGCAGCCATTGGGGAAGCTCTGGTCGGTGCGCCCCCCGGGGCGCTTGTAGTGATAGGTCTCGTCCAGCCCGGGTTCCAGCCCGTCGGGCAGCCGCGCCGGGTCATGGGCGGCGCGCGCCACTTCCTGCATGGTGACGGATCCCTCCCTGGCCTTGAAATTACCGTCCTCGAAAGCGACCTCGTCGGCTTCCGCCTGCAGCAGGTGGCCGGCGATCTTCTTGCCCTTTTCGATGATGATGTCGCTGGCCCGGAGGATCGCCACCCCGCCCATCTGCGAGGACCGCGATCCGTAGGTGCCCGATGCGCCCGCGGGCGCCGTGTCGGTATCGCCCTGGATCAGGTTGATGGAGTCGAAAGGGATGCCCAGCTTATCGCTGAGAATCTGCGAATAGACCGTGGCATGGCCTTGTCCGTGGGAGAACGTGCCGCAGTAGATGTTGACCGAGCCGTCTTCTTCGAACCGGACCCGCATCAGTTCCTCGGGCCGTCCGCCGGCGCCTTCGACAAAGGAGGCGAGGCCAAAGCCGCGCAGCTTTCCCCGGGCGGCCGATTCCTTTTTCCGGGCCTCGAAATTGTTCCAATCGGCTTCCTTCAGGGCGATATCCATGCAGGCGGCGAAATCGCCGCAATCGACCTTCATGCCCATCTGTGTGGTGTATGGGAAGGTGGTGATGAAATTGCGCCGCCGCAGTTCCTTGGAATCGATGCCCAGTTCGCGGGCGGCCTTCTCCATCAGTCGTTCAACGATGTAGTTGGCTTCGGGCCGGCCGGCGCCGCGATAGGTGTCGGTGGAAACCGTGTTGGTCATCATGTTGCGGCAGGAATAGTAGAGCACCGGAATGTCGTAGCAGCCGCCCAGGATGCGGCCGCCGCCGTCGATCGCGAGCCGGGCCCCGTTCTCGGTCACCCAGGCGCCGATATTTGTCAGTGTTTCAAGACGATAGCCAAGAATCTTAGCATTTTCATCGAACGCCAGTTCGGCCCTGTTGACCTGATCCCGCCCGTGATAGTCGGACACCATGGTTTCCGATCTGTCGCCCAGCCATTTCACGGTACGCCCCAGCTTCTTGGCGGCGTAGCAGATGGCAATGATCTCGGGATAGACCTTCGAGCGCGTGCCGAAGCCGCCGCCGGTATTGTCGGAAATATGGCGCACCATATCTCCGTCGCCGCCGAACAGGAAGTCGGCCACCGCCCCCTGCACCCGGCGGCCGCCCTGGAAGGGGGCATAGACCGTCATCCGACCGGTTTCGTCGTCGACCTGGGCGATGCAGCATTTGGGTTCCATCGGCACCGGCATGACCCGGTTGTTGATGAGCTCAATCTTGACGATCTTATGGGCTTTGGCGGCCGCCGCATCGTAGGCGTCGGGGGTGTCGTTTTCCCAATGCAGGGCGCAATTGTCGGGTTTTTCGTCATGCACCGCGGCCGCGCCTTCCGCCACCGCCTGCAGGGAAGTCACCACGGCGGGCAGCTCCTCGACCTGCAAATCGATCAGCTCCATCGCGTCCCGCGCCTGATGGGCGGTTTCCGCCACCACCACGGCAACCGGTTCGCCGGCGAGGCGCACCTTGTCGGTGGGCAGGGCCGGGCGCCGGGTCTTGAAGATCTCGGTGCCGTCCAGCTCGGTCAGCGGAATGTCCGTCTCGAAGCGGCCGACATTATCGGCCTCCATGTCCTGGCCGGTGAACACGCCCAGCACGCCGGGGGCCGCCTTGGCCGCATCGATGTCGATCCCGGTGATGCGCCCATGGGCGTAGGGCGAGCGCAGGAACGCGAGGTGAACTTGGCCTTCGAAGTTGAAATCGTCGGAATACCGGCCGCCGCCGATCAAAAGGCGCTGATCCTCTTTCCGCCGAACCGGTTGTCCCACTCCGAATTTTTCCGTAAATGCTTCCATACGTCCCCAAACCGTCCTTCCGGTGAGTTAAGCCATCCTCAGGGTGTTGGGCAGATCCCAATCGGGGGCTGGCCGTCTCAGGGCGCTTGGCCGGGCCGACTGACCGGTTGGGTTGCCGTCATTTGGCGGCACCGCGGGTGTGACACGGCGCCGAACGGGTCGGGCCGGATAGTATCGAGTTTGCCGCCAAAGGTGGAGGAAAAATTACGATCCCTCCGCAACTAATTCCGTCTGGAGATCGTCTTGTCTTTAGCCGTTTTCCCGCTTCGCTGCAGCGGCTAAGATGCCCGGACCAAGGGATGCGATGGGGCCCGCGCGACGCGGCCCGGGAGGACAGCAATGACCGTCATCGATGCCGATGCCCATGTGATCGAAAACGACAAGACCTGGAGCTATCTGGCCGCCGAAGACAAGAGATATGCGCCGATGGTCCTAGAGCAGATCAGCGGCGCCGAACGGAAGACCAATCGCGGCGGCGTCTCCAAGCAGTGGTGGGCCTTCGGCACCAATATCCAGCCGTCGGACAGCAACGTCAATTTCGACGACCTGCCCGCGGAATCCCGGGAGATGGCCGACGTCAAGCGCCGGATCGACCATATGGACCAGCTCGGCATCGACGTGCAGGTCCTCTACACCACCATCTTCCTGTCGCCCTGCGCTCCCGATGCGGCGGCGGAACTGGCTCTTTATCATTCTTATAACCAGTGGCTGGCCGAGATCTGGAAACAGGCGCCCGACCGCCTCTATTGGGCCTGCATGGTGCCACTCAATTCCATGCACCGGATCCGCGAGGAGCTGGAATTCTGCAAGGAGAACGGGGCCGTTTCGATCTTCGTCCGGCCCTACGAATGCGACCGTCAGGCCTTCGAATCCTACTTCTTCCCGCTCTATGAGCACGCCCAGGAACTCGACCTCGCCATCACCTTCCACGCCGGCAACGGGTCCGTCACCAACAACAAGTTCCTGGAACCGCACAATTACGCCCGGTTCAAGTGTTCCATGGCGTCGAGCTTCCACGGTCTCTTGGAGTTCGAGGTGCCCAAGCGCTTCCCGGAACTGCGCTGGGGATTCATCGAGGCGAGCGCCAGCTGGATTCCCCATGCGCTGATCGACGCGGACAAGCGCCTCAAGCGCAAGGGCCGGCGGCTCGATTCGGATCCTCTGGGCGCCAACAACATCTATGTCACGATCGAGGTGACCGACGACGTCCCTTACATCATCAAACGGGTCGGCGACGACAACCTGGTGGTGGGAACGGACTACGGTCATACCGATACATCGGCGGAGATCGAGGCGCTGCGCATCCTGCGTGAAAGCGGCGAAGTGCCGGCCGTGAGCATCGACAAGATCCTCGGCCCCAATTCCACGCGGCTCTACGGGCTGCACTGACGGCGGACCAAGCTGAGACTCACGAAGGGCGGCCCGGAGGCCGCCCTTTTTCGCATCCCTTGCCGGGCTCCGTGCCGCCGTTCAGTCCTTATCGGAATCGTGGAGCTCAAGCACGTTGCGGTCGGGATCGTGGAAATACAGGCTGCGCCCGGTGAAGGTCGCGTCGCCGTGGCGTTCCTCGTCCTTGAGGATGTGCACGCCCTTGTCCTTGAGGTATTTCGCCGCGCGGTCGTATTCGTCGGGGTCCACGTAGAAGGCGGTGTGGATGTCGTGCTTGTCGCCCTTGTTGGGGTCGATGGGGTTCTCCGAATGGGTCAGCACGAAATAGTCGTCCTGGCAGCTGACGAACACCATATGCCGATTTTCGCGCTCGAACTTGAAGCCCAGCGTATTGACGTAGAAATCCTTGGACCGTTGCAGGTCGGTGACGGGAATGGTGAAATGGGTCAGACCCTTCATGTTGATCATGGCATTCTCCCCTTGATGCTTGGCGCAATTATAGAGGCGGGGCACGGCGCTGGCCAAGCCCATCTTGCGGCGGCGGCCGATGTTTGAACCGCGTCTCAAGCCCGGCATCTGGGTCAAGGCCCAGTTGCGCCTTTGCGACCGGGCGGGGATCGCGCTGACCGTCCTGCGCCGGGGCGATGGGGATGGCGGTACGGTCGTGCTCAAGCTGCTGCGTGGCGACGGACGGGCCGACCTTTTGGCCCAGACCACCGGTCCGACCGGCGCCCGCGCCTGGATGCGCCCCCTGGGACCCGATCCGGTCGCCGAGGCGGAGGCCGACGCCTATGTCACGCGCCAGGGAGAATTCGATCCCGACATCTGGGTGCTGGAGGTCCAGGACCCGCAGGGCGCTTACGAGATCGACGGGGACATTCTGGAAGAGTGAGCCCTTCAGGCCCGATTTTGTCAGGCGGTGTTCTCTGGTATAATGACAGCAATCAATAATCCGAGGAAAACGCCAAAGGAGAGTTTTATGAGCGCAACCGCTGAAAGAGACGGCGTCACCGAACAGGATCACCTGGATGCCGAAGCCAATTTCGTCAAGTTCAGCTACAAGAAGCCCGAAGGCTTCGACCGGCCCAAGGTGTCCGTCCGCCTGGGCCAGACCGATATCGTCCGAGCCCAGGTCCAGGTGATCAAGGAAGGCGGGGAAAACAACCTGCATTACCACACCAAGGTCGACGGCATGTTCACGGTGCTGTCCGGGCGCATCCGCTTCTACGGTCCGGGCGACGAGGTCATCGCCGAATGTGGCCCGATGGAGGGCATCATCGTCCCGCGCAACGCGCGCTACTGGTTCGACAATGTGGGCGAGGGCGATGCCGAGGT
>JAHEKA010000073.1 GCA_024638585.1 Rhodospirillales bacterium | reverse complement strand
CCAAATTCCGCCTGATGTCAGGCAAGCGACCTACCACCCAAAACCACACCAGCACGCAAAGCAAACCGCCGCCCGCCACGGGCCAGCGCAGGCCGGTCCATTCCGCGATCCACCCCATGACAAGACCGCCGATGGCGGGACCGCCGCGGAAGATAATGCCGTAAAACGCCACCACCCGGCCACGCATCTCGCCCCGCACCGCCACCTGCACCAGGGACAGAACGCCCACCGCCGAAACCGAAAGGCCGACACCGACGAAGAACAGGATCATCAGCCCTCCGTAAAAATACGGCACCGCCGTGAAGACGATGAGCGCCAGCCCTGTGAGCATGGACGCGGCCATGGCGACGGTCGCCAAGCCGGCGATGGAGCTTCGCATGGTGAGGTAGACGGCCCCGGACAGGGCCCCCAGGGCGGTCACCGACGTCATCATGGAGAGCGCTCCCGGGCCGCGCCCGAAGACCTGATCGGCAAATCCAGGAAGCAGGTCCATGAAGGCCCGGGTGCCGATGGAACTGGCGATGAGGACGATCAATAGCGGTCCGATCCCAGGGTGGGTGAGGGCGTATCCGAACCCCTCCTTGACGGCGAAAAAGATATTCCGCCCGCGGCGCGGCGCCAGTCCTTCGTCCCGCAGGACGATATCGCGCATCAGGTAGATGAAGACCACGTACAACGCGATGTTGAGGAAGAACGCGTAGCCCGGCGGTGCCACCAGGACGATCAGCCCGAACAGCATCGGCCCCGCAAAACGGGCGAGGTTGAAGCTGATCGAGCCGATCGGTGTGGCCCGGGGCACGTCCTTCTCCGCCACCAGAAGCGGCATGACCGCGAACCGTGCGGTCTGGTTGATCGCGTGAACCAGGCCGAGATAGATCGTCGCGGCGAGAAGGAACCAGATGTCCAGGGTCCCGGTAAAGTAGAGCGCGGCGAGAAATACCGGCTGGATCAGGGCGGCCCAAAGCGACCATTGCAGAAGGCTCAAACGGTCCATCCTGTCCAGCAGGGCGCCGCCCAGGGGACTGATCAATATGGTCGGCGCAAGGTCGGCGAACAGGATCAGGCCCAGCCACAGCGGCGAATGGGTGAATTCCCAAGCGAGCCATCCAACCGCCAGGCGCTGCGCCCATTCACCGGTCTGCGACACGAAATTGCCGATTGCGTAGCGCATGTAGTTGCGGTTGGTGAGGATATCCCCCAGTTCCGAGATCGCCAGACGCCCGCTCACAACCGCGCGCTCCGTCGCACAGCGATGACCGGGCCGCCTGTCCTGACGAAGAAGTGATGATGGAAAGGCCTATCAGCCATTGAAATCGCTTCGCAACCTGGAAAAAGTGGTATCGATCCGGGATCGGGCGGAACGCCCGGCCAGAGTTATAGGGGCCCGCCGGAGGTGGGCAAACCGAAAAATCCCGGCAGCCGGGTTCAGAAGGTGGGGACAATGGACATCACATCGGAAAAAGTCGAATTCACCGGCCATGACGGGAAGAGCATTCTTGCCGCCCGCCTCGATAAGCCCGATGGCGCCGGCGCGCTCCGGGCCTCGGCCCTATTTGCCCATTGCTTCACTTGTTCCAAGGACATCCATGCCGCGTCGCGCATCGCCGGTGCCCTGGCGGCCCGGGGTTTCGCCGTGTTGCGCTTCGATTTCACCGGCCTCGGCGCCTCGGAGGGGGAATTCGCCAATACCAATTTCTCATCCAATGTCGGCGACCTGGTCGCGGCCGCCCAATTCATGGCCGAGTCCCTCGGCCATGGCCCCGACGTGCTGGTCGGGCATTCGCTCGGCGGCGCCGCGGTCCTGGCGGCGGCCCACGACATCCCCTCGGCCAAGGCCGTCGCGACCATCGGTGCGCCGGCCGACCCGGGCCATGTGGCCCATCTGCTGAAGGGGCGGGACGATGAAATCGCCGAAAAGGGCGCGGCGGAGGTCGAAATTGCCGGACGCAACTTCACCATCCAGAAACAGTTCCTCGACGACATCAATGAAAGCCGCGTGCGGGAGAATCTCGACGATCTGCGCAAGGCGCTGTTGATCTTCCATGCGCCGCGAGACGCAACCGTGGGCATCGACAATGCCGGCCTCATCTTCGCCGCGGCCAAACACCCCAAGAGCTTCGTCTCCCTGGATGACGCCGACCACCTGCTGTCCCGGCGCGCGGATTCGGTCTATGTCGCGGACGTGCTGGCCGCCTGGGCGACGCGCTATGTCGACGGCCTCGATGCAAAAGAGGCAGAGGCCGGCGCGTCTGCGTCGGCGGGCGGCGACGACGGCAAGGGGCAGGTCACGGTGACGGAAACGGGCGACGGCAAGTTCGCGCAAACCATCATGGCCGCGGGTCATCGTTTGATTGCCGACGAACCGCCCGGGCTCGGCGGCCAGGGACGGGGGCCCGGCCCCTACGACCTGGTCCTGGCCGGGCTCGGCGCCTGCACCTCAATGACGCTGAGGATGTACGCCGATCATAAGGGCTGGCCGCTAGAGCGTGCCTCGGTCGCCCTCAGCCACGACAAGATCCATGCCGAAGATTGCGAACACTGCGAGGAAAGGGAGGGGAAGATCGACCGCATCGAGCGGCACGTCTCGCTGATGGGCCCCCTCGATACCGAGCAGCGCGCGCACCTGATGGAGATCGCCGACAAATGCCCGGTCCACCGGACCCTGACCGGCACCATCGATATCGTGACACGGGAAGAGGGCGGTCCGGCCAAGGCATGAGAAACTGCGCCACCGCTCTCTTTTTTCGTTTCTCCGGCAGTTTTCGGCCGCGGGAGCGCATCGGTCTTGAAAACCGTCCCCAGACGAACGCCTGAAACACACGCGCGCAATTGACTTATTTCCATATTTCTTTAATTTCCGAAATATGGAAATAAGTGATGCCACCGCCGTGTTTGCCGCCCTTGGAAACGAGACCCGACTGCGCGCATTCCGCGGCCTCGTCGAAGCCGGCCAGCCGGGCATGACGGCCGGTGCCATCGCCCGTTCGCTCGACGTCCCGCCGTCCACGCTGACCAGCCATCTGGCGGCCCTGGTCCAGGCGGGCTTGGTGCGTTCCTGGCGGGCGGAACGGAATGTCTTTTATGCGGTCAACGTGGACGGGATCCGCGCGCTGATCGACTACCTGACCGCCGATTGCTGCCGCGGGCGCCCGGAACTTTGCGGCTTCAGCGAGGGCGGGGAAGCCGCCTGCGATCCTGGGGGAAAAATCGCATGAACGCCAAGACATACACGGTCTTGTTTCTTTGCACGGGAAACTCCGCCCGTTCGATCATGGCGGAGGCCATCCTCAACGCCGAAGGATCGGGCAAGTTCCGCGCCTACAGCGCGGGCAGCCATCCCACCGGCACCGTCAATCCTCACGCCCTGGAAGTGATCCGCGCGGCGGGCTATCCGACCGAGGGATTGCGCTCCAAGGATTGGTCGGAATTCTCCGGCCCCAACGCCCCGGCACTGGATTTCATCTTTACCGTCTGCGACAACGCCGCGGGCGAGGTTTGCCCGATCTGGCCCGGCCAGCCGATGACGGCGCATTGGGGATTCCCCGACCCGGCAGCGGTGAACGGATCGGAGGCGGACAAACGTGCCGCCTTCGCCGCGACATTCAAGCAGATCCGCACAAGGCTGTTGGCTTTTACGGAATTGCCGATCGACGATCTGGACCGCCTCTCCCTGCAAGGAGAACTGGAACACCTGGCCCGGGATACGGCGTCGCCACATCCAACCGGAGCCGCATGATGCCCCCGTTTACGATCCCCCGGAAGTTGACTGCGGAATTCATCGGCACCGCGCTCCTTCTGGCGGTGGTGGTGGGCTCCGGCATCATGGGCGAACGGTTGGCGGGCGGGAACGTGGCCATCGCCCTTCTGGGAAACACCATCGCCACCGGTGTTGCCCTGGTGGTCTTGATCCTCATCTTCGGACCGGTCTCCGGCTGCCACATCAACCCGGCGGTGACGCTGTCGTTCCTCATCAAGCGGGAAATCGCGCCGCCCCTCGCCGCGCTCTATGTCATCGTCCAGCTTGGCGGGGCGGTGGCCGGCGTCATGGTCGCGCACCTGATGTTCGACCTCGCCCCCATCCTGCCGTCGGGGACGGTGCGAACGGGGGTCGGCCAATGGACCGGGGAAGTGGTCGCCACCTTCGGACTGGTGCTGACGATCCTGGGATGTCTCCGGTTCCGGGCTGAGGTGGTTCCATTCGCCGTCGGCCTTTACATCACGGCGGGTTATTGGTTCACCTCTTCGACCTCATTCGCCAACCCGGCCGTGACTGTCGCCCGCGCTTTGACCGATACGTTTTCGGGCATCCGCCCGGCCGACGCGCCGTGGTTCATCCTGGCCCAGTTGGCAGGCGCCTGCCTTGCGACGGCCCTGGCACGATGGCTGTTCACGGACAAGGAAGCCGCGCGTGCGCGCGTCGGCGTCTCAGCGATCGAGGACTAGATCAAGGCCCGTGGTGGGTCGCCAGGGGGCTGGTGTCGGTCAGCGCGATCATTTCCTGCAGTAGCCGTTCGGTCAGCTCATGGCGCACAGCGGCATGAGCCGGGTCGTCGTAGAGATTGGTCAGTTCCAAAGGATCGTTTTCCAGATCGTAGAGCTCGCCGAACCCGCCCGCTTGGTCGTAGACCGTCATGCGGTAACGGCGTCCCATCAGGGTGCGCGCCCTGAATCCGCTGTTGAAACCCATATAGCCGCGGCGTTGATGCTCCTCGATCACCATCGCGCCGTCTTCATCCCCGGGCCCCAGTAGGCTGCGCCCCTGGATGCCGTTATGGGGCGCGAGCCCGGCGCGGTCCAGGACGGTGGCGGCGATGTCCAGGGTCCCGGCCAGATCGTCGCGCACGGCGCCGTCCGCCGGCGCCTCCGGATCGGCCCAGATGAAGGGGACCCGCACCACGCCCTGGTAATGCAGCGCCGCCTTCAAAAGGATTTCGTGATCGCCCATGAAGTCGCCGTGATCGGTGGTGAAGATGACCACCGTATCCTCGGTGAGGCCCAATTCGTCCAGCTTGGCGAGCACCTGTCCGATGCGGTCGTCGATCATCGTGATCTGCCCGCAAGTCAGCGCGGCGGCTTCCAGGGCTTCGCGCTCATTGATGCCGATTGCGCGCTGGCCGCCGCGGTTGTCGGTGCCATCGTCCCGTTCCTTGTGGATCTCGGCGAGATGGGGCGGGATCGGTCCATTGGCGTTGAAGCTGCCCGGCAGCGCCATGTCCTCGGGCTTGTACATCTCCCAGTAGCGGCCCGGCGGCGTGAAGGGATGATGGGGATCGGGGAACGAACATTGAATGAAGAAGGGCTGATCGGCGCCGCTTGAGGCATGAGCGTCCAGCCATTCGCAGGTCTTATCGGCGACATAGGCGGTGGGGTAGAGCTCCTCCGGGATCGCCGTGCGCCAGGCTTGGGGCGCGATGGTGTCGTTCCCGGGAAGCTGGTTGTCGGGCCCGCGCAGTTTGTCCGAGCCGGGGTGCTTTTCCTCCAGCCAGCGTCCGTAATGGCCGACGACCTTGTCGCCGTGGCCGACGCAAAGATCGACATGCTGAAAACCGTAATAGGGCAGGTCCAACTCGTGCTCGGGATTGTCGCGCCAGTTGGAGCTTAGTTCCTGGTCGTAGCGCCCCTGGCCGAGGATGGTCTTGTCCGCCTCACGCAGTTCCTCGGGCGGCAGCACATCCTCGGGCTTGACCTCGGGCATGCCGACGGTCGGCTTTGCAGGCGACATGCTCTGCAGATGGCATTTGCCGATCAGCGCCGTCCTCCAGCCCCCCGCCGCCAGGATGTCGACGAAGGTGGTCGCCGCAAGCGACAGGGGAATGCCGTTATGACGCGCCCCATGCAGGGACGGCATGCGCCCGGTCATCAGGGTCGCGCGGTTGGGCATGCAGATCGGCGTCGCGACGTAGAACCGCTCGAACCGTTGGCCCCGGGCCGCGATGGAATCGATGTGCCGGGTCCGGACCACCGGATGGCCGTAGCACCCCAGGTAATCGGCGCGGTGCTGATCGGTGATGAAGAGTAGGAAATTGGGGCGTTTCGCCATTGCGTTTCATCCTTTGTCGCTGGCGTTCCACGCAAGGGCACCCCGGATCGGGGACCGCCGACCGATTTTGCGCTTGTGTCCGGGCGTCAGTCCTTTTCAGGAATCTTGATCTTGTCCGGGTTCTTGAGGGCGTAGTCGTTATCGCCCACCTCTTCCCCTTTGAGGCCGAAGCGGGGATTGCCGGCTGGCTCCGCCCGGCTGCCCATCAGGATGAGGTATTCGTCCCCGGTATTGTCCAGCTGGTAATGATGCCCTTTGGGGATCAGCACCATCTGGCCGGGATCGATGGCCTGGCTCTCGCGGTCGGGAAAGTGGAAGGTGCATTGGCCCTGGACGCAGTAAAAAATCTGGTCCGCCGTGTGGCTGTGCATCGGCCCCTTTGTGCCCGGATAATCGCCGTGGATCCAGGTATGGAAATGATCGGAACTGAACAGGACTTTCTTGGAATGCCCGATCTTCAGCTCGGGCTCCTCCAGCAGATCCATGAATTGGACGGCCATGGCCTATCCTCCCTCTGTAGATATTGTCGTTGGCGCCAATGCTTTCAGAGCGGCACCCGACCTGTCAATGGGACAGGCCCTGTTGAGACGACGCCGATTTTCCGCTAGCATCAGTCTTTCGATCGGCCGGCCTTTGGCGAGGCCGGCTTTTCGCTATCTGGCTTTGTGAAAAAGACAGGGAGATTATCATGCGATATGCACGATCCATATCGGCCCTTTCGACGCTCGGGCTGGCAGCCGTCATTGCCGCGCCCGGATATGCCGCGGATTTCTATAGAGGAAAAGATGTCGAGCTGACCATCGGCGCCAATCCCGGCGGCGGCTACGACGGATATGCCAGGCTGACGGCACGCTTCGTCGCCAAACATATTCCCGGCACCCCCACCATCGTTCCCCGGAACCGGCCCGGGGCCGGCAGCCGCAGGGCGCTGGCCTGGATGCTGGCCAAGGCGAAGCGGGACGGCACCGTGTTCGGGGCGTTTTTCCCAAGCTCCCTGGTCGATCCGCTGATTCGGCCGAAGCGGTCCAAGTACGACGTCACCAAGTTCAATTTCCTGGGCTCCGTGAACAAGACGGCACGCCAGTGCATCGCCCGCAAGGATGCTGGGGTCAAGAAGTTCTCCGACCTGTTCAACGAGGAACTCACCATCGGTGCGACGGCGCGCGGCGGTTCGACGCGCGATTTCGCGGTGATGCTCAACAAGATCATCGGCACCAAGTTCAAGGTGATCTCCGGCTACCGGGGATCCAAGGGAATCATGCTGGCGGTCGAGCGCGGCGAGGTCCAGGGATTGTGCGGCTATGCCTGGTCCAGCCTTAAGAAGGCAAAGCCCCACTGGGCCAAAGGCGAGGAAGTGAACATCTTCGTCACCTTCACCATGGAGCCCCACAAACCCATGGAAGCGCTGGGCGCCGAGCCGATCTGGAAATTCCTCAAGACCACGAGGCAACGCCAGATCGTCGAGTTCTTCGTCAAGCAGCAGGAATTCGGCCGCCCCTATGTGGCGCCGCCGGAAGTGCCCGCCGAGCGCGTAGCCATCCTACGCAACGCCCTAAAGGCGACCTGGGACAGCACCGAGTTTCGCAAGGGCGCCGACAAGATCGGTCTCGACGTCAATCCCATTTCGGGACCGCAGATCGCCAAGCTCCTGAAGGAGCTCTACGCCCTGCCCAAGGACCTGGTGAAGGAGATCGTCGCCACCACCAAGAAACCTAAAAAGAAGAAAAAGAAGAACTAGTCCTCGGCACGATGCGTGAAAGACCGGCCCCCGCCCTTCGGCGGGGGCTTTCGCTTCCGTCCTGGGCATTGCCCGGTTGGTGCGGTCTCTCGTAGGATGACGCGCCAACAAGAACAAGGAGAACACCAATGCCCGACATCGATCTCAGCGGCAAGGCCGCCATCGTTACCGGCGGGGGCCGGGGCATGGGGCGGTCCATGGCGGTGGCGCTGGTCGCGGCAGGGGCCTCGGTGACCATCACCGCGGCCCGGGAAGGTGTGGAACTAGAACAGACCCGGACGGCGATCGCGGACAAGTATGGCGAGGACCGGATCCTGGCGGTTATCGCCGACGTCACCGACGAAACATCCTGCCTGAAGACCCGGGATGCGACGCTGGAACGATTCAACGGGCTGCACCTTCTGGTGAATAACGCTGCCAGGGGCCATAAATTCATCCATGACGCCAACCCCGGGGTGCCGATGGATTTTTGGACCGCCGACAGCGCCGCCTGGAAGATGATCGTCGATACCAACGTCAACGGCCCGTTTCTGATGGCCAAGGCGGTCACGCCGCATTTTCTGGCGCAGAATTACGGGCGGATCGTCAATATCACCGTGACCGAGGGATCGATGCAGAAAGGCCGTAATTCGCCCTATGGCTCCTCCAAAGCGGCGCTCGAATCGCAAACCCTGATGTGGTCGAAGGACCTGGCCGGCACAGGCAAGAACGTCACCTGCAACAGCCTATCGCCGGGCGGCGCGACCCTGACCGGTATGATTTACGAGGATTACGGAGACCGGAAGCTGCTCGCCCCCGATATCATGGGCCCGCCCATCGTTTGGCTCGCCTCCGAAGCATCAGGATCATTCAACGGCGAAAGGTTCATCGCCAAGGATTGGGATCCCTCTCTGCCGCCCGATGATGCCGCCAAGGGTGCGATCGGCCAGATTGCCCTGACGCCGCCGCCCGCGGTCCAGCAGGTGACTCAACGTTGAGATCCCATTCTCTCCAGGTTGAGACAAAAAAAGAGGCCCGCCTTCCTGGCGGGCCTTTTTCTCGGGGATGGCGTGGGATGCTCATCCAAAGAAGGGGTCAAGGGGTTGCCGGGGCCGAATGGGGGGTTGGGGGTCCGACGCCCGGCGCGCCTTGGGTTTAAATATGCTTTCGTAATCCACATTCAGAACCTATCCGATGGCCGCCCCCTTGTCACGCCCGACCTGTTTGGATTTGAGACTAAAATCTTTAAAAACAATTCCTTCGC
>JAHEKA010000072.1 GCA_024638585.1 Rhodospirillales bacterium | reverse complement strand
TCATGATCCTTCTGGTCGCGGGTGGCACGCTTTTCGATATGCTTCACAAGAAGAGCGCCAGGTATTTCTTCGACAATTGGCGGAATGTCCGGGACAAAGGGGCGAAGCAGGTCGGGAGCGGGGAAATGGTGTCCCTTGCGGTCCAAACCGCCGTCGTGGAAGTGGCGACGTCGGGCGAATTCTGCAATCCGCGCCGCAGAATCGCACACCTCCTGACAATGTACGGATTCGTGATTCACGTCGTAGCGACGGCGATCATGGTGTTCTGGTACCCGACACCCGTGACGCCCACGCCCGCCGTCGTGGCGCAACTTTGGCACATCGGGGCGCTGATGGTTTGCCTCGGCGGATATTGGTTCTGGTTTTTCATTCGGGTCGACGTCGCAGCCGAGGGCAATTCACCGTTCCGCATTGTCCGTGCCGACCTGTTCATCCTCTCGCTTCTCGCCAGCGTGACCCTGGCCCTGATCTGGGCGTGGGCCCAGGCGGCGGGCAGCGCACTGACAAGCATCTTCCTCGGTTTGTACCTGATCGCAACGACCGTGCTCTTCGGCTCCGTCCCGTGGTCCAAATTCTCCCACATGTTTTTCAAGCCCGCCGCGGCCTTCCAGAAACGGGTGGAAGAGGCGAACGGGACAAGACGCAACCTGCCGGCCCCCGCCGACAAACCGGAAACATTCGGCAGCACCCGCCAAGAGACCCGCCATTACTAGTCAGGCCCTCCCAGGCCTGGATCCCGGAGGTAACGAAACATCATGCCTACGTTCGTATATATGACGAGTTGCGACGGCTGCGGTCATTGCGTCGATATCTGCCCGTCGGACATCATGCACATCGATTCCACCTATCGCCGCGCCGTCAACATCGAACCCAATTTCTGCTGGGAGTGTTACTCCTGCGTGAAGGCGTGTCCGCAGAACGCGATCGATGTGCGCGGTTATGCCGACTTCGCCCCCTTGGGCCACAGTGTTCGGGTGCTCAGGGAAGAGGCGAAGGGGACCGTCTCCTGGAAGATCAAGTTCCGGAACGGCGAAGAAAAGAATTTTGAATCGCCGATCCGCACCACCCCCTGGGGCTCGATCAAGGGTCCCGCCGAATACGACGCCCCTGGCGCGGAGGAATTCAAGTCTGAGGAACTGGCCCATGAGCCCGATGCCCTCAATATCGAGGGAGGGCTGCCGGTGCTCTCGGCCGACCGGCTCAAGCAGGGAATCATTTGATGGGCCTGTTTTCAAAGAGAAAAACGGTCAGGGTCGATGCCGACATCCTCGTCATCGGGGGCGGCATGGCCGGCTGCGGGGCGACCTATGAATCCAGGTTCTGGGGTCGCGACCTCAAGGTCGTCTGCGTCGAGAAGGCGAACATCGAACGCAGCGGCGCCGTCGCCCAGGGGCTTTACGCGATCAACTGCTACATGGGCATGCAGTGGGGCGAGAATCAGCCGGAAGATTTCGTGCGCTATGCAAGCAACGACCTGATGGGCCTGGTGCGCGAGGACCTCGCCTACGACATCGGACGTCACGTCGATTCGGCGGTTCATAAGTTCGAAGAATGGGGACTTCCCATCATGAGGGACCCCGAGACCGGCCGGTATCAGCGCGAAGGCAAATGGCAGATCATGATCCACGGCGAGAGCTACAAGCCGATCGTCGCGGAAGCGGCCCGCAAGGCCGCGACCGAGGTCTACAACCGGATCATGGTGACCCACCTTCTGATGGATAAGAGGGATCGCAACCGGGTGGCCGGTGCGGTCGGCTTTAACGTCCGCACAGGCGATTTCTACGTCTTCAAGGCAAAGGCGGTGATCGTCGCAGCCGGCGGGGCGTCTCACATCTTCAAGCCCCGCTCGGTCGGCGAAGGCATGGGGCGAACCTGGTATGCGCCGTGGTCGAGCGCCTCGGCCTATGGCCTCCCCATCGAGGTCGGCGCCAAGATGACCCAGATGGAGAACCGCATCGTCCTGACCCGTTTCAAGGACGGCTACGGTCCGGTCGGTGCCTACTTCCTCCATCTCAAGACCCACACCCAGAACGCCTACGGCGAAGAATACGAATCCAAATGGTACGACGACACCAAGAAACTGGTGGGCGATTATGTGGATCGGACGCCGGTGCCGACCTGCTTGCGCAATCATGCGCTCCTGAGGGAGGTCGCCAACGGTGGTGGTCCGATCCGGATGGTCACCAAGGAGGCCTTCCAGGATCCGCATAAGGAAACCGTCGGCTGGGAAAATTTCCTGGGCATGACCATCGGCCAGGCCGTGGTCTGGGCCTCTCAGAACATCGATCCCAAGCATACCAATCCCGAGCTGACCACCTCCGAGCCCTATGTCATGGGCTCCCACGCCACCTGCTCGGGCGCATGGGCCAGCGGTCCGGAAGATTACGCGCCGCCGGAATACCGGTGGGGGTACAACCGGATGATGACGGTCAACGGCCTGTTCGGCGCCGGCGACGCCAGTGGCGGCACCCCGCACAAATTCTCATCGGGGTCCTTCACCGAAGGCCGGATCGCGGGCAAGGCGGCGGTCAATTACATGAACGACATGGGCGAGGAATCACAAATCGACGAGGCCGATATCAGCCGGATTGAAGCCGAGGTATTCCAGCCGCTCGACAACTACGCCGTCGGCCGCAATGAAATCGTCGCCGGGACGGTTTCGCCGAGTTACATCCTCCCCATTCATGCGCTGCAGCGCCTTGAAAAACTGATGGATGAATATTGCGGCGGCATCTCCGCCAATTACATGACCAATGAGCCGCTGCTCGACCGCGGCCTCGAATTGATGGATATGTTGAAGGAGGATGCCGATCACATCGGCGCCGAAGACCTGCATCAGCTGCAACGGACCTGGGAGTTCAAGCACCGCTTATTGGCGTCCGAAAGCGTCATGCACCATACGCTTTACCGGCAGGAAACCCGCTGGCCGGGGTACTACTACCGGGGCGACCACATGAATCTGAACGACGAAGATTGGCACTGCTTCACCCTGTCCCGCTACGACGCCGAAACCGGCAAATGGGCCATGGAGAAGGCGCCGGTCTATCACATCGTCGACTGAGCCGACCTGGTCCCAAGGCCCCGTGAATCCGGGGCGCGGGCCGCTGCGCCGCCCGAAGCGGGTGCAAGCGGCCGGTCTTCGTGGCCCGATTTTCAGCTCGCGCATCGAGAGGCAGATGTCAATCCAATGTCCGCTTTTGGCTGAAAGCGGACAACAGGGTCCTGGGCGCTCCAGGCCGGATTTAGATGGCTCAGATGTGCGCGCTGGCCTCCCTTCGCTGACCCCGCCTGCAATGCACCGTGACCGATGTCTCCATCATCAGGTGGAGAACAGATGAACGGATAAGCGACAAGGCCGAGGCGTCGATTGATGTCCCGGACGGGTTTTATTCCGGTTGTTTATCCCGGTGCGCAGCGTTCGAAACACCAAACGAAAATGATGGCCTTTGCGTAAGACGTCACTGACCTCCCGAAAAAACCCGGTTGGGCTATCAGCCGCAAGCCGTTTAACATCGTCCGGGGTGAGCCGGGGTCTCCGATACAAGGCAGGCTCAGCTGTCCCATTTTTTCCGATGACGGACCTGCGTGATCGGGAAACCGCAGTCGCGCGATCAAAAGCGCCATGGGTCTGGCGATCTACAAGAGGGGGTTTCCGTGGAAACGATCACGAATGCAGTGAATTGGCTGAATGGCGTGGTTTGGGGGACGCCGATGCTGGTACTGATCCTGGGTGTCGGCATGTTTTTGACGCTCGGATTGAGGCTCCTGACAATCCTGAAGATCCCCTTTGGATTCAAGCTTCTCTGGCAGGGGCGCATACCGGGCGGTGAAGGAGATATCAGCCCTTTCAACGCCCTGATGACGTCTCTGGCGGCGACCATCGGTACCGGCAATATCGCCGGTGTGGCGACCGCCATCTTTCTCGGCGGTCCCGGTGCCGTGTTCTGGATGTGGATGACCGCCCTGGTCGGCATGGCGACGAAATTCTCCGAAGCCGTACTCGCCGTCCGCTTTCGCGAGGAGGACGAACGGGGCAAGCATGTGGGCGGGCCGATGTACTACATCAAGAACGGTCTCGGCCCCAAGTGGAACTGGATGGCCATCGCCTTTGCCCTGTTTGCTGGCGTCGCCGGTTTCGGTATCGGCAACATGGTCCAGGCGAATTCGATCGCCAATGCCCTAAACGCTAACTTCGCCATTCCCGAATGGCTGACGGGCATCCTTCTTGTTGTACTGGTCGGCGCCGTTCTGCTTGGCGGTATCGAACGGATCGCCAGCGTGGCCGGCAAACTGGTGCCGATCATGGCGATCGCCTACATTGCAGCAGGAACACTGGTTTTGGCGCTAAATGCTGGTGCGATTCCCGGTGCCTTCGCTCTGATCTTCAAGCATGCCTTTACGCCGGTCGCGGCGACGGGCGGCTTCGCAGGTGCGGCTGTCTGGGCAGCCATTCGGTTTGGCGTGGCCCGGGGCGTGTTCTCCAATGAAGCGGGCCTCGGTTCGGCGCCGATCGCTCACGCTGCCGCGCAGACCAAAGGTCCGGTCAGCCAGGGCCTCGTCGCCATGCTTGGCACCTTCATCGATACAGTGATCGTTTGCTCATTTACCGCCCTCGCGATTCTCGTCACCGGCGCATGGACCAGCGGTGAAACCGGCGCAGCGCTAACGTCAAAGGCGTTCGATCTGGCCTTGCCGGGTGTCGGGGGATACATCATCGCCGCGGCTCTAGCGGTATTCGCCTTCACGACCATCCTTGGCTGGAGTTACTATTGCGAACGTTCCCTCGAATATCTGTTCGGCATCAAGATCATCATGCCCTTCCGGGTGGTATGGTCGCTCGCGGCGCTCGTCGGCGCCACGCTGAAGCTCGGATTCGTCTGGTTGCTGGCCGACACGCTGAATGCGCTGATGGCGATCCCGAATCTGATAGCGCTGGCGCTGCTGAGCCCGATCGTTTTCAAGATCACCAAGGATTTCTTCGAGACCCGGGGCAAGTCGGAAGACAATCCGTTCTAGGGGCAATGACCACCGGGTGCGGGAGGCTGCTGCTTGGGCAACTCCCGCACCCGCAAAAGCCAGTTGCCCGAGAAGTCCGGGGGAGGCCCTCAAGCTTTTAGCGGGCAACCCTTCCCCGTCCGATCGATGGCTTGATGCCTGATGGGAAAAGCGCGGGCACGGTATGTCCGTAACCGCGGATGAGTATGAACCGGGGGTTTCTCAAGCTTGAACGCGCGGCGTTTTGGCTGCCCGAGACGTCGGATTCCCTTGTCAATCCTATGTCTGATTTTTGCCCAAAGCGAAGAATGAGCGGCCGGAAACCTCGGGGATGCTCCGACCTAACGCGCGCCTTTCGGATTGGCAGTTGTCCCCGGCACGCCATTGGAGTGGCGCGGTGCGACAGGGAGGGGTGCTCACGGTTTCATGATGAATGCGTTCATCGTCGATAGGTGGGCCATTGGAACAGACTCCCGTTCGCAGAAATCATCCACCGCCTTCTTCGCGCCAGGGAAACTCATCGAGCCGTAGTCATCAAACACGATCAGACCATTCCGGCTCATTCTGGGCCAGAAGTACTCGATGCTGTCGGTAATCGGCTGATAAAGATCAACGTCGATGTGCACAAACCTGTACCTGATGTCTTCGTCGTCCGGAAAACAATCGGGAATCCAGCCTTTACAAAGGGTGACTTCAGGGAACTCGGATAGCGTCGCACCTACATGTTCCATGGGCGACGCGTAACGCCCCTTGTGCCTGCCGATATCGCCATCTTGAGTGAGCGGCGCGCTTAAACCTTCGAAGGAATCGAAAATCGTAAATCCCTTGCCAGTGAAATGCGGGTCCTGCTTCTTCAGATAGTGGCATATGAGTAGGGAGGACATCCCTTTGTAACAGCCTGCCTCGGCGACCTCCCCTTGCAAATTCCTCGTCAGTGCCAACAGATTTATCATGTTGTAATTGCGGGTACGCCTTCTCTTGGCGTCATAGCTGCCCGACAAGCGCAGCGCGTGCTCGTAAATCTCGTGGAACTCCTTGTCATGGGTAAACAGCAAATGCTCATCGGGCGGGAGCATTCTATCCACGCCTAGCCGCAAGGCGAGGCGACCGACGAAAGCCTTGAACCCTCCTACTTTCCTAGCCATTTGCGTCAGAACTGCCCTTCAAAATTGGAACGAAAACCCTATCACGAAGCAAGCGGAACCGCATATCTAAGGCCCCGACAAACTGGAAAATAGAATCTTTCTCGAACGAACGGATAGCCCGAAGTTAAGATCGGGGCGCGGCTCATCTGTAGCGCGACTCTCAGATCGAGCCGATGTTCGCTTATGGCCAAATCCGGACGTCAGGTTGCGTGATATCTCAGCCCCGCCGGTCGCTGGTTCCGGGAGGAGACCTCCCGCCATCGGACCGGAAAAAGGCGCCGCCCTGAATGGACGGCGCCCTTGATATTTCCGCCCGCGCAGCTCGTCGGCCGACCGGGAAAACCTAGGTTTAAGCGCTTTTCTGCTCGGCCTCGCCTCCGGCGCCGCCGTCATCGGGGGTGCCGTCAGGGTGCTCCAGTTGCGCCTTCTCCGCTTCCGCCGCCGCCAACTCGCGGTCGCGGCTCGCGGCCACGCGCTTGAGCTGGTTCATGATAGCGCCGGTGCCGGCCGGGATCAGGCGGCCGACGATGACGTTCTCCTTGAGGCCGATCAGGCGGTCGATGCGACCCGATACGGCGGCCTCGGTCAGCACCCGCGTGGTCTCCTGGAAGGAGGCCGCGGAGATGAACGAGTTGGTGCCGAGCGAGGCCTTGGTGATGCCCTGCAGCACCGGACTCGCGTCGGCCTGCTTGTGGCCGTCGTCCTTGGCCTTGCGGTTGACCGCCTCGTACTCCAGCCGATCGACGATTTCGCCGATCAGGTAGGTGGTCTCGCCGGGATCGGTGATCTCGACCTTCTGCAGCATCTGGCGGATGATCACTTCGATGTGCTTGTCGTTGATGCGCACGCCCTGGAGCCGATAGACGTCCTGGATCTCGCGCACCAGGTAATCGGCCAGGGCCTGGATGCCCAACACCCGAAGGATGTCATGGGGCACCGGGCTGCCTTCCATCAGATGGTCGCCCTTCTCCACCCAGTCGCCTTCGCGCACGGCGATATGACGATCCTTGGGCAGAAGATACTCGGTGGGCTCGCCCTCCTCGGGACGGACCATGACCCGGCGCTTGGACTTGTAGTCGCGGCCGAATTCCACCTGGCCGTCGCTTTCGGCCAGGATGGCGAAGTCCTTGGGCTTGCGCGCCTCGAACAGCTCGGCGACACGCGGCAGGCCGCCGGTGATGTCGCGGGTCTTCATGGACTCGCGCGGGATGCGGGCCAGCACGTCACCGGCATGCACCTCATCGCCGTTCTCGACCCGAAGGAAGGCCCCCACCGACATGAAGTAACGCGCTTCATGGCCGTTGGGGAGCACCACAACTTCGCCCTTCTTGTCGCGCAGAGTGATGCGCGGGCGCAGTTCCGCCGCCTTGGGCTGGGACTTCCAGTCGATCACCTCCTTGGAAGCGATGCCGGTGGTCTCGTCCACCACCTCGCGGTAGCTGACGCCCTCGGACAGGTCCATATAGTTGGCGGTGCCGGCGCTTTCGGTGATGATCGGCAGGGTATAGGGATCCCATTCCGCCATCTTGTCGCCCTTCTCGACCACCTGCCCCTCCTCGACCAGGAGACGGGCACCGTAGGGCACCTCGTAGCGCGCCATGACGCGGCCCGATTCGTCCTCCAGGACGATCTCGCAGTTGCGCCCCATGACCACGGGCACGCCCTCCGAATCCTGCACCGTGTTGCGGTTGTTGAACACGACCTTGGAATCGAAAGCGGCCTCGACACTGGATTGTTCCGCGCCCCGCTGCGCCGCGCCGCCGATATGGAAGGTGCGCATGGTCAGCTGGGTGCCCGGCTCGCCGATCGACTGGGCGGCCATGACCCCGACCGCCTCACCGATATTGACGGTGGTGCCCCGGGCCAGATCGCGTCCGTAACACTTGACGCAGATCCCCGAGGTGCATTCGCAAGTCAGCACCGAGCGGATCACGACTTCCTCGACGCCGGCGCGCTCGATGGCCTCGACGCTCTCCTCGTCCATCAGGACGCCAGACTTGACGATAACCTCGCCGGACAGCGGGTCCACCACGTTTTCCGCGGGCACGCGGCCGAGGATGCGCTCGGCCAAGGCCTCGATGACGTCGCCGCCCTCGATCACCGCCTTGGTCGGCAGCCCCTTCTTGGTACCGCAATCGTCGGTGACGATGATCGCGTCCTGGGCCACGTCCACCAGACGACGGGTGAGGTAGCCCGAGTTGGCGGTCTTGAGCGCCGTGTCGGCCAGCCCCTTACGGGCGCCATGGGTGGAATTGAAGTATTCCAGGACCGTCAGCCCCTCCTTGAAGTTGGAGATGATGGGCGTTTCGATGATTTCGCCCGACGGCTTGGCCATCAGGCCGCGCATGCCGGCGAGCTGCTTCATCTGCGCCTCGGAACCACGGGCGCCGGAATGGGCCATCATGTAGACCGAGTTGATGGGTGCCCCGGGCTTGGCCGAGGAAATGCCCTTCATCATCTCCTTCGAGACAAGGTCGGTACACTGAGACCAGGCATCGATCACCTTGTTGTACTTCTCGCCCTGGGTGATCAGGCCGTCGAGGTACTGGCGTTCGTATTCCTCGATCCGCTCCTGGGTATCGGTGACCAGCTTCTCCTTGGCTTTGGGGATAACGAGGTCGTCCTTGCCGAAGGAGATGCCCGCCTGGAAGGCGTTGCCGAAGCCCAGCGCCATCAAGCGGTCGCAGAAGATCACCGTGTCTTTCTGTCCGCAGCCGCGGTAGACCACGTCGATCAGGTTGGAGACCTCGCGTTTGGTCAACACCCTGTTGATGACGTCGAATCCCAGTTCGGGGTTGCGCGGAAGAACCTCGGAGATCAGCATCCGGCCGGGCGTGGTTTCCACCGTTTCCGCGGTGGGCTTGCCGTCGGCATCGACCGATTCAAAACGCGCCTTGA
>JAHEKA010000541.1 GCA_024638585.1 Rhodospirillales bacterium | reverse complement strand
TCGTGGGTCTCATAGCCGCGGTTTGAGGGGTTGGCGAAGGAGGTGCCGCCGAGATCCTTGACGTGCCCCAACAGGTGGCCCTTGGCGTTCTGGGATACGGGAACACCGACATACAGCCCAATCCCCCAAAACGCGATGGCCGATTCCAGCCGGGAATAACGCGCCACCGGCACTCCACGGATCAAGACGAAGCCGCGGCCGTCGATGACGTCCCCGGCGATGGCGTCCAGGACCGGCCCCAAGGTGGGCAGGGGAAAGTCTTCCCGCGCGACCTGCATCAGATCGAGCCCGCGTTCCATGACGCCGGCGACGGCGGCATCGAGATCGGCCACCTCTGCCGGGCTCAGCTCATGGATCCAATCGGTGGTGGCGGCGAGCTGCTCCTTGGTCCAACCCGCCGGATCTATCACCGGCTCCAGCGGTCGGGCTGGAACGCGGTTGCGCTCGGTCCGCCTGCCGCCGCCCGCTTCCGGGGCCTCGGTATCATGAGCCATCACGCGCTCTCCTCTGTCAGCTCCTGGCTCCCATTAAACACCCAGGAAGTATACCCCGCCAACCTAGCGGGACGCAGCCCAAAGGCTGAGCCGGTCCACGGCGCTGCGCATATCGGCGCTGGAGCCCGCGTAGGAGAACCGGATATAGCCGTCGCCCTGATCGGGATCGAAATCGGTGCCCGGCGTGACCGCGACGCCGGTCTCGCGCAGGATTTCGGCACAGAGTTCGGGACTTTTCGCGGCGAATTCGCCGATTCCGGCATAGACATAAAAGGCGCCGTCGGCCGGGGCGATCGGACCAAAACCGCAGGGTGGGAGGCCATCAAGCAGGATTTGGCGGTTGTCCGCATAGCGGCGCACGTTGTCATCCAGCGCGTCCAGGCAATCGAACACCGCGATCGCCGCGTGCTGGGACAGGGTCGGTGGCGAGATGAAGATGTTCTGGGTCAGGCATTCGACCGCGCGGTCCAGGTCCTCGGGCAACACCATCCAGCCGAGCCGCCAACCGGTCATCGAGAAATACTTGGAGAAACTGTTGATCACCACCGCCGCCGGATCGCGGCCATAGAGGGTCTCGGCCGCCGCCCCGTAAGTGATGCCGTGGTATATCTCATCGGAGATGATGCGGACGCCCTTATCCCCGCACCAATCGATGATCCCGGCAAGGGTTGCAGGCGCGATCATGGCCCCGGTGGGATTGGCGGGGCTTGCCAGGATCAACCCATCGGGCACGGGATCGAGCCGATCGAGCATCTCCGCGTTGGGTTGAAAACCGGTTTCCGCACCACACGCCACCGGCACCGGCACCAGATCCAGTGCCGCGGTGATGTTGCGGTAGCCGGGATAGGACGGTGCGGCGAAAGCGATACGGTCGCCCGCATCGAAGGCCGCCAAGAACGCCAGTACGAAACCGCCGGAAGACCCGGTGGTGACGGCGATGCGCGCAGGATCCACGGCAACCTGGTAGCGCGATCGGTAAAAGTCGGCGATCCGCGCGCGCAGTTCGGGCAGGCCGAACGCTTCGGTATAGCCCAGCTCCGCCTCTTCGATGGACAGCTTGGCCGCAGCGATGACCGGACCTGGGGCGCCGGTCGAAGGCTGGCCGACCTCGAGATGGAGGACATCGTCCCCCGCCGCGGCGCGGGCATTGGCCGCGCGCATCACGTCCATCACCAGAAATGGCGATATGCGGCCACGCTCCGCGATCTTGATGGTCATGGGCGGTGTCTACTTGCCTTCAGCGAATCCAAATCCGCGGGGGTCTGTGCGGACCTCACACCGGCTTTCCGCTCCCTCGAAGCCGCGGGGGCAGATGAACGCATTGAGACGGCCCAACGAGCGGACCATGCCGACCCTATGACCCTTGGCCCTGAGCCGCTTGGCGATCTCCCCGCCGCCGGGCCTGTTTTCCACCGATACCCGGTCGGGGACCGCCCCATGGAGGACCCTCACCCTGTTCTGCACCGCCTCGAGCGCGAGGTCCTCCTCCAGCACCTCCAGTGCCGCGGTAACTACGGCCATCGGAGCGGCAGCGCCGCCGGTTGCGGCGCCAAGGTATTCCAACTGGTTCTGGCTTTCCTGACGCAGCAGCATCAGGCTCAGCGCCGGCACGCCTCCGCCGGCGGTGTCGGGCGGTGCCGCCATCACGATCCCGGTCCGCGGCACCAGCTTGGCGGCGCCGAACGGCCGGTTCAGGGTGAAAGCGCAGGCCACCGCCAGGCCCAAAGAATCCGCCGTGACGATGGTCGCCGATCCCTGGTCGGCGACAGGCGCACGGCCGAGGCCGGGCGCCGAGGTGACCGGCGTCGATGCCGCGCCCTTATACCCCGCCATCAAG
>JAHEKA010000540.1 GCA_024638585.1 Rhodospirillales bacterium | reverse complement strand
ACTCATCCTGGATGTCGGCGATGGGATGCACCGTCCAGGCGCGGTCGATGATCTCCCGGTTGGCCTCCTTGGAGATGCCGATATGCCGCGTCTTGCCTTCGGCCACCATATCCGCCATGGCACCCACGGTTTCCTCGATCGGCACCACCGGGTCGACCCGGGAGATGCAGATCACGTCGATGCAGTCGATGCCGAGATTCTTGAGCCCGCTTTCGGTCGAGTTGCGCACATGCTCCGGCGTGCCGCTCACCACATTGACGCCGTCGGGCCGGATCGAGCCCAGCTTGGAATGGATCACGACCTCGTCCCGGCGGCCTTTGATGGCCTCGCCGATCAGGCGGTGGTTGTGACCCTCTCCGTAATTGGACGAGGTGTCGAGGAAGTTGATGCCGAGATCCAGCGCCTTATGGATGGTGGCGATGCATTCGGCATCGTCCTGCTGCCCATAGCAGCCGGACATGCTCATGCAGCCGAGGCCGATGGGCGAAACCATGAGGTCGGTGGGGCCGAATTTTACGTGTTCCATGAAGGCGCTCTCCCTGTTCCACGCCGGCGCGTGAGCCCGGCCGACGGTTGAAATGGCAGCCCAGCCTAGCGCCTTCGCCCGCCCCGCGAAAGGCGCAAGGCGGGGCAGTGGCCCATGATTGCGCCGCATTGTTCTCCCGAAACGGTTTGTTTACCCCGGTCCGCGAACCTGGGCCATCGGCGCCGTCCTCCATCCGTCCCGCATCGTCCGGGACTGGAAGTTCGACCCAGACCAGATTTAGATCCCCGCTCGCGTAGCGTCGTCCGACTGTTTCGGCGACCAATTATGGAGGTGGAGGAAACCGCAGCCTGATAGGATTAGTTGTAATGAAGGGTGAAGGAGATAGCAGTGAGCGTGCCAGGAGTCTCGCCGCCGATCTTACGGCATATCCCGTTCTGGGAAACGGTCGGTCAATGCATCCGGTTTGTTCTCTCTAACTTGCCGACGCTGGTTGTGCTCGGTTGGGGACCGTTTATTGTTGTCGCGGCTACGTCCTATGTCCTTGTATTCCAAGAACTGGGATACGTGAGCCTTTCCTTCGTGCCCACCGCGCTGGTTAACTTGCTATCCTTGCTCGCGCTTGCGGTGTTTTCGGTGAACTGGCACCGGTTTGTCATCCTTGGAGAGGTGTGGAAGGGGCCGGAAAGCTGGCTTACCAAGCGCAACCTACCGTTCATCGGATATACCATGGCACTGATTTTCCTACCCGGTCAACTCATGGGGATGCTTCAAGCCGGCGCGGCGCCCGGTAGAGGAACTGCAGGGCCGGTTGCCCTGCTCTTGATGGTGCCGCTTCTTGTCGGCATGTTCGCTCTCCTCCGTTTCTACCTTGTATTCCCCGCTGCCGCAGTGGAACGAAACATTAGTTTCGGCGATGCATGGAATCGGATGAACGGCAATACCTGGCGTCTGTTCTGGGGAACTTGTGTCGTGGGTTTGGTGCTTACCCTTCCCTTCATCCCCCTGGAAATCTGGGAATCCAGTGAAATCCGGGACGCGGCAGCCGCGCGGGCGCGGGGTGAATCCGTTTACGCCGATCTTCCAATCTATGCACATCTGACGCCGTTTGCCCGGCTTCTGAGTTGTGCTAGTGCCGTTACGGTCCTATCCCGGATCTACCTCCACATCATGGGTCTGCCGCAGCCAGCGAGCGCGGGGCCGGCCCCGACCCCAAGCCCCTAGTTTCAAGGGGGTTTCCCCCATTCTGGCGCTCGCGATCCGGGGACGCTAGAATGGGCTGCGGAGTTATGGCGGGCGGAACGCAAGGGGCACGAAGAAGTCCGCCCCGGAGGAAACAGATGACGGAAAATCCCTGGAAGTCGGGTCCGCGCCAACGCGAGCCGGCCGAGTTGATGAAGCCCATTGTCGATCCCGCCGGCTGGTATCCGGACCAATTGCGCAGGAGCGATGATTGGTATTACCGGGTGTCGGACGCGGAGATCGCCGACCTGTTTGACGCCGTTGCGGCGCTGGAGGCGCGCGGCGCCGATCTGAAGGACGTCGCACAAGACGATTTTCCCCTGCCGGTGTTCGCGCCCGCCATCGCCGAGGTCCGCGATGAGGTCCTCAACGGCCGGGGCTTTGCCTTCTTCAAGGGGATTCCCGTCGAGGGGCGCTCGCGCTATCAGAACGCCGCCGCCTTCTGGGGCATCGGCGCCCATATGGGCACGGCGATTTCCCAGAACGCCAGGGGGCATCTGTTGGGCCATGTGAAGAACATCGGCGGCGACATCAACAGCCCGACCGGGCGCGGCTACAATTCACCTTCGGAATTGAGTTTTCATGCCGACAGTGCCGACGTTTTGTCGCTGATGTGC
>JAHEKA010000539.1 GCA_024638585.1 Rhodospirillales bacterium | reverse complement strand
CGCCGCCTTCTGGGGCATCGGCGCCCATATGGGCACGGCGATTTCCCAGAACGCCAGGGGGCACCTGTTGGGCCATGTGAAGAACATCGGCGGCGACATCAACAGCCCGACCGGGCGCGGCTACAATTCACCTTCGGAATTGAGTTTTCATGCCGACAGTGCCGACGTTTTGTCGCTGATGTGCCTGACCACCGCCAAGTCGGGCGGGCGTCACCGCATCGCCAGCTCCGTCACCACCTATAACGAAATGCTCAAACGGCGGCCCGACCTGGCCGACGAGCTGTCCTTCCGTTTCTATGTCACCTTGCGGGGTGAACTGCCGCCGGGCCAGAGCCAGCCCTGGGGCCGCAAGCCGGTGGTCAGCGTCAAGGACGGCTACTTCGCCGCCCGCGGCGCGTCCAGCACCATCAAGCGCGGTCAGGAATTGCCCGGGGTGCCGAAGCTGACCCCGGCCCAGTCCGAAGCCATCGCCATGTATCAGGCGATCTCGGCCGAATGCGCCATCGAAATCGATTTCGAGCCGGGCGATATTTCCTACGTCAACAATCACGTGACCCTGCATGCGCGCACGGCCTACGAGGATTGGCCCGAACCCGAACGCGCCCGCCACTTGTTTCGCCTGTGGCTCGACATGGGCGATGCCCGGCCGCTCGATGAGGATGTCTGGGCCGCGACGCGGGGGATCATCTGCGACGGCACGATTCTGAATGCGCCGCTGGAAGCCGCCTGACCGGACACGGAAACGGCGGCGCTGTCAGTCGTCCTCGTCGGGGACCTTCTCCAGATCGATCCAGGTTCCCAAGCCGTTCGCCTTGGCGCGTTCGAATGCGACATGGGCGACGGCGATATCGGCGACGCCGAGCCCGGCATTGTTCTTGTGCAGGGTGATCTGATCGTCCGCCGTGCGCCCGGGCCGCGAACCGTTCGCCACTTCGCCCAGCTCGGCGATCTCCTCCAGGGTGACGATGCCCGCCTCGATGGGTTGGAACAGATCGCCCTGTTCGTCCTTGATGACCTGTTCGCGGGAATTGACGGCGATCACGTCGGCCCGGGCGATGACGTCGTCGTCGAGCTCGCGCCGGGGTGCGTCCAGCCATCCCGCCTTCACCAGGGCGATGTTGGAGCCGACGATGGAGGAGACGTGCTGGCCCGGTTCCAGCCAGGCGCCCTTGATGACGGGAACGTTGGTGTTGGTGGCGGCGAGCACCACGTCGGCGCCCCTTATGGCCGCTTGCGCGTCGTCCATCGGGCGGATCTCGACACCGAACTTGGGGCCGTAGGTCTGGGCGAAGCGCAGCCGGCTTGCCTCGGTCCGGGTGCACAGCCGCACCTCGCGGATCGGGCGCACCCGGGTGAGCGCGAAAAGCTGCGTCACCGCCTGGTCGCCGGCGCCGAACAGGGCGCAGATTTGCGAATCTTCCCGCGCCATGTGCTTGAAGCCGACGCCCGATGTCGCCCCGGTGCGCAGCGCCGTCTGGGTGGTGTAGCCGAGGGAGCGTTCCGATATGGCGCCGATCAGGATGCCCAGCAGAGCCGAGTTGGACGCGTCATGGAGCAGGCAGATCTGATGCTCCCGGTCGGCGAACAATTGGCGTTCGCCGTCCTGGATCAGCCGTTCGGCATGTTCCACCACGCCGATCACGTTGAGCCCGGGAATGCCCCCCGGGAAGGTGTTGAAGCGGATCCCTTCCGGCGAATGGATGCGCTGGCGCGGGGCGTTGACCACGGGGAAGGTGGCCGCCTCGCCATAGGCGCGTTCGATGGCCTCGATCGCATCCGCCATGTCGACGGTCCCTTCGAGGTCTTCGGGATGTAACAGCAGATATGCCAACGCGATTTCCCCCTGTCTGGACCCTGGGCGCGCAGGGTTTGTTGCTTTGTTGTCATCGCGCCGGCGGTGCGGGACATGAAACCCGTGCTTCCCGTGCCGGGCCGCCATCGGTTAGATTATAGGGACCCCTTGCGTCCTGTCCCGCCCTTACCCGGCAGGCGGGCGCTTCAAGACCTGGGCAACTTGTAATCAGGCGATCCGATCCGAGGAGGAAGCATGCCCCACGATGAACCGAACTACAGCCACTGGCACGAGATCACCGACACCTCCAAGAAGGCCGGGCTCGGCACGTTCAAGCGCCCGCCCATGCCCTATGACAATTTCATGGACGAAGAGGGCATCCCCGTCTACCGGGACTTCGGGGTGCACAAGGTCCAGAACCTGGCGCTCAAGCCATGGAAGCGGATGGGCGGCAAGGGGGCCTTCATCCAGCTTTACGGTACAGAAGGGCTGTGGGGATCCTACGTCGTGGAGGTGCCGGGTGCCGGCGCGCTCAACGTCGAGCGGCACATGTACG
>JAHEKA010000071.1 GCA_024638585.1 Rhodospirillales bacterium | reverse complement strand
GCCTTTGTCCTGCGTCCGCTGGCGGAGATTGCCCCGGGTTGGCGCCATCCCCGTCTCGGTAAGACCCCGGAGGAGATGATGGCGGGCCTGGCAGGCGATCAGGAGGTTCGTCTGCTGGAACGGTCCTGAGGCTCCCGAGGCGCGGCATCGGCCTTGCTTTCTAAGGGGTTGCCCCATATATAGTGGAAAGAGATTCAAGCATCTGGAGGACCTGAATGGCCCGCATTACCGTCGAGGATTGCATCCTCAGAATTCCCAACCGGTTCGACCTCGTCCTGGCGGCCGGGCAGCGTGCCCGGGACATTTCGGCCGGCAGCGCGCTGACCCTCGACCGCGACAACGACAAGAATCCGGTCGTGGCATTGCGCGAGATCGCCGAGCAGAACGTAAATCCCGAAGAACTGGAACAGGACTTGATCCTGAGCCTGCAGCGCCATGTGGAACAGGATGAGCCCGAGGACGAGGATCTCGACGTCGTCACCGTGGGCGAAGGCCTCGGCCTGACCGGGCCCGATGTGCTCGGTGGGGGCGACCAGAACCTGGTGCAACAGGAGATTGCCGAGGACGTCCTTGCGGTTGGCGAAGAGGCGGTGGAGGCAGGCGCCGAAATCGCCGAAGCATCCGATATCGAGGAGTCCGGCGACGCGCCGGCGCCCGAAGAGGAGACCGAAGAGCCGTCTTAAGTTCCGTCCGGATCAACGGTTCCGATGGCCCGCCTGGGCGCCGGAGCCGCCAACACCCAGGCGGGGCGGAGTTGCCGAGGGTTTGGAATGATCCGACACTTCGAACTGGTGGAAAGGGTAAGGGCATACGACCCCTCGGTGGATGAGGGGCTGATTGATCGTGCCTATGTCTTTTCCATGAAGGCCCACGGCTCGCAGAAGCGGGCATCGGGCGATCCCTATATTTCGCATCCCTTGGAGGTCGCCGGCATCCTGACCGAGATCCGGCTCGATCCGGATTCCATCGTCACGGCCCTGCTGCATGACACGGTCGAGGACACGCTCACCACCATCGAGGAAATCGAACGGTTGTTTGGCAGCGAAGTGGCCCGCCTGGTGGACGGGGTCACCAAACTGTCGCGCATCGAGCTGCAATCCGATCACACCCGCGAGGCTGAAAACTTCCGCAAATTCCTTTTGGCGATGTCGGAAGACATTCGCGTGCTGTTGGTCAAGCTGGCGGACCGGCTGCACAATATGCGCACGCTCCATCACATTCCCAATCCCGAAAAGCGCCGCCGCATCGCCGTGGAAACCATGGAGATTTTCGTGCCTCTGGCCGAGCGAATCGGCCTCCGATCGTGGAAGGACGAACTCGAGAACTTGGCCTTCATCGAGATCAATCCGGAAGCCCGTGATTCCATCGTGGCGCGCCTCGATTACCTGCGCGCGGAAGGGACGGACCGGGCTGACAAGATCGTGGCGTCCCTGACCAAGACATTGGAGGAGGCGGGCATCACCGCCACAGTGACCGGCCGGGAAAAGCGTCCGTATTCGATCTGGGCCAAGATGCAGCGCAAACGCATCGCCTTCGAGCAGCTCGCCGACATCATGGCCTTCCGCATCCTCTTGGACGACACGGCGCAATGTTACCAAGCACTCGGCGTACTTCATCAGGCCTATCCGGTGGTGCCCGGCCGCTTCAAGGACTATATCTCGACGCCCAAGCCGAACGGCTATCGTTCCATCCACACCTGCGTGATCGGTCCCGGGCGCAACCGCATCGAGATCCAGATCCGCAGCCACAAGATGCACGATATCGCCGAGCGCGGCGTCGCCGCCCACTGGCAATACAAGCAAGGTGAGATGCCCGAGACCGAAGGTCGAAAATTCGGCTGGATGCGCGAGTTGCTGCAGATTCTGGAACAGGCCGAAGGTCCAGAGGAATTTCTCGAGCACACCAAGCTGGAGATGTACCAGGACCAGGTTTTCTGCTTCACGCCGCGTGGCGACCTCATCAGTCTGCCAAGCGGCGCGACGCCGGTGGACTTCGCCTACGCCGTGCATACCAATATCGGCGATACCTGCGTGGGATCGAAGATCAATGGCCGCATCATGCCGCTTCGGACCCAGTTGGAGAACGGCGACCAGGTGGAGATCATCACGTCCAAGGCCCAGTCCCCGTCACCGACCTGGGAGACCTTCGTGGTCAGCGGCAAGGCGCGGTCCGCCATCCGCCGCTTTGTCCGTGCCCGGGAAGTTCAGGAATACACCTACCTTGGCCGGGCCATCCTCGAGAAGGCGTTCGAGGCATTCGGCTATACCTATTCAGATCGGGCGCTCCGGGGCGTGCTCAAGATATTCCGCCAGGAGAATGTCGAGGACCTGATCGCCGCCGTGGGCTCCGGCATGATCCAGGCCAGGGAGGTACTGGTGGCCGTGTTCCCGGGCCTAAAGGAAGAGATCGAAGCTGGACCCGGCGCCAATGTCGTCGCGCTGGAAGATGCCCGCAAAGAGCGCGCCCAGAGGAAAGCGGGGGCGGCGGCGGTGCCGATCCGTGGGCTGACCGCGGGTATGGCACTGCATTATGCTCATTGCTGTCACCCCCTGCCGGGCGACCGCATCGTCGGCATCGTCACACCGGGTAAGGGGGTGACCATCCACACCATCGATTGCGACACGCTGGAGAGCTTTTCCGAGATGCCCGAGCGTTGGCTCGACGTTGCCTGGGATGTGGAGCTGGCGGAAAACCAGGTGGGCCGGATCAATGTCAGGGTGATCAACGAGCCCGGAGCGCTCTCATCGCTGTCTACGGTCATCGCCAAGAATCTGGGCAATATTCTCAACCTCAAGATTACCCACCGCTCGGCCGATTTCTTCGAGATGGCGATAGATGTCGAGGTGGAGAATCTTAAGCATCTCACCAATATAATTGCCGCCCTTCGTGCGACCCCCGCCATCAATTCGGTTGAACGCGCGCGCGGATAAAGGGTTGAGCCAGGATGCTGTTTGATCGACGTCATAAGCCATCTATCGGCGTGCGCACGCGGAACTTATTCTGGCCACGGATCGGTTGGAGCCGAGCCACAAAATATCTTGCGCACCGGGTCCGGCGCATTCCCGGCACGCCCTACGCCATCGCCGCGGGCTTTGCGTGCGGCGCGGCGATTTCGATGACCCCGTTTCCCGGATTCCATTTCATTCTGGCGGGGATCCTCGCCTGGGTCATCGGCGGCTCGATCCTCGCCTCTGCCATCGGTACCGCGGTGGGCAACCCTTGGACCTTTCCCTTCATCTGGATCTGGATCTATCAGTTGGGCGGGTGGATATTGGGAACCGGCGACGCGTTGGCGGAGCGGACCATCACCCTCGGCTACCTTCTCGATCACCCCATGGACGTGTTCCTGCCGATGTTGGTCGGCTCGATCCCGACGGCAAGCCTGGTTTGGATCATCTTCTTCCTGCCCCTGCGGCGCATGGTCGAATCCTATCAGGTTCACCGGCGTGCCCGCCTGGAGCGCCGCGCGATTGCCAATACCGGTGCGGGAGGGGCGGAATGAACACCGGCGCAGGCGAGACCTGGCCGCGGCTGCGGTTGGGGGTGAACATCGATCATGTGGCGACCATCCGCAATGCGCGGGGGGGGCGTCATCCGGATCCCCTGCGGGCAGCCCGTATCGCGGCCCAGGCCGGGGCAGACGGGATCACGGCACATCTTCGCGAAGACCGGCGCCACATCTCCGATGAGGATATCCTGGCATTATGCAGTGAGATCGAGCTGCCGCTGAATCTTGAAATGGCCGCGACCGACGAAATGCTTTCGATCGCGCTTCGCCACCAGCCTCATGCTGCTTGCATCGTCCCGGAAAAGCGCCGAGAGCTGACCACCGAAGGCGGGCTTGATGTCTGTGCCGGCCATAACCGGCTGGCCAGATATGTTGAAGAGCTCTGCGGCGCCGGGATCCGGGTTTCCCTGTTCATCGATCCCGACCCGCGCCAGATCGAGGCCGCCGCGGTCCTGGGGGCACCGGTGGTGGAACTCCATGTCGGGGCTTATTGCGACACCGAGGGAGCCGCCCGGGCGCGGGAGCTGGACCGGATCAAGGCTGGGGCATTGCGCGCGGCGGAAGCCGGATTGGAATGCCACGCAGGGCACGGCCTCAGTTTCGAAACCGTCGGTGATATCGCCGCGATTGCGCACGTGGAGGAACTCAATATCGGCCATTTCCTGATCGGCGAGGCGATTTTTTCGGGTCTCGATTCCGCCATCAAGCGGATGCGGGCGGCGATGGACAAGGCCCGGGCCGAAGCTTCCGGTCAGATGAGCGCCTGAGGGAAGCGGACTGTGATCATCGGCCTTGGCAACGATCTGATCGATATCCAGCGCATCGCGCGTACCATCGACCGTCACGGCGACCGTTTCCTCGACCGGATCTTCACGGATGTGGAGCGCGCGAAATCCGAAGGCCGTGCCAATCGGATCGAGAGCTATGCCAAACGATTCGCGGCTAAAGAGGCGTGTTCCAAGGCGCTGGGCACGGGTTTCCGGCGCGGCGTATATTGGCGCGATATGGGGGTCGTGAACCTTGCTTCGGGCAAACCGACCATGACATTGACGGGCGGCGCTCGGGAACGGTTGTACGAACTCCTGCCTGACGGTCACGAAGCGGTGATCGAGGTCTCGCTCACCGATGAGCCTCCGCTGGCCCAGGCCATTGTTATCATCAGCGCCGTTGCCAAGGCGCCCGCAGATTGACACCTCCGGCCGGAGTCAATGCTTTCCCTTGACAGGGACCATAAGCGGTGCATTGTTACGCGCCCCGGTGGGACAATTTATTATTTGTATTCAAGATATTAGGTATGTGAATGGCACATATGAACGGAAGCGGCGGCACCAAGGATCGGCGTAAGGCCAAGAAGTCGGGGACCTGGGGCGAGACGCTGAAGACGATCGTCTATGCGGTCCTGATCGCGGTGGTCGTAAGGACGTTCGCCTATGAACCCTTCAACATTCCGTCGGGATCAATGATCCCTACGCTGTTGGTGGGCGACTATCTTTTCGTATCCAAGCTCTCCTATGGCTACTCCAAGCATTCGCTGCCGTTCAGTCTGAGTTTGTTCTCGGGCCGTATCTTTTCAACGGAGCCGGAGCGTGGTGACGTTGCCGTGTTCAAGCTGCCGGCCGACAACACGACCGATTACATCAAGCGCATCATCGGTCTGCCGGGTGACCGGGTCCAAGTCAAAGGTGGAATCCTTCACATCAACGGGGCAGCGGTCAAACGTCGGCGGGTGGGCGAATACATCCTCAATGATCAATACGGCACCACGCAGACCTTCGCTCGTTATATTGAGACCCTTCCCAACGGCCGCAACCATTTCATCATCGAGAATTCCGACAATGACCGGCTCGACGACACGCCGGTCTACGTCGTGCCCAAGGGGCATTATTTCGCTATGGGCGACAACCGGGACAGTTCGCTGGACTCAAGGGTGTTGAATCAGGTTGGTTACGTCCCTGCCGAGAATCTGGTGGGCCGGGCGGAGTTTCTGTTCTTCTCCACCAACGGTTCGGCCCGGCTTTGGGAGGTCTGGAAATGGCCTTCGGCAATCCGCTTTTCACGGTTCTTCAACGGCGTGGACTAGAAGCGGAGGGGCGGGCTGAATGGCGGTATCGCGCGGCGAGGACAGACGGCATCGGCCGCTTGACGCCCTCGCAGGTGTGCTGGGCCACAGCTTTGCAGATCCCCGCCTGCTCGAAGAGGCCTTGACCCACCGCAGCGCGGCGCGCAGCGACGGCCACCGCTTCGGCAACGAACGTTTGGAGTTTCTGGGCGATCGGGTTCTCGGTCTGGTGGTCGCCGCTCTTCTGCTCGATACCTTTCCCGATGCCCCCGAAGGCGAACTGGCCCGGCGCTTCACCGCCCTGGTGCGCCGCGAGGCGTTGGAAGAAGTCAGCGCGTCGCTCGACCTTGGCCGCTATCTCCAACTGTCGGAAGGGGAGGCGCGGACCGGCGGGCACCGCAACACCGGTCTGCAGGCGGATGCTTGTGAGGCCCTGATCGGCGCGCTTTACCTCGACGGCGGCATGAACGCGGCGCGGGCTTTCATCCACGAATACTGGCGGCCGTTCTTGGCGGCGGCATCGGCGCCGGCGCGGGATCCCAAGACGCGGCTGCAGGAATGGGCTCAGGCGCGCGCGCTCCCTTTGCCCGACTATCGCGTGGTATCGGAAACCGGTCCCGCCCATGAACCCGAGTTCACCATCGAGGTCTCCGTCGCAGGACATGCGCCGGCCGGGGCCAAGGCGGGGACCAAGCGGCGGGCCGAGCAGGAGGCCGCCCTCGCCCTGCTCGCCGTCATCGACAGCGACACCGACGCTGAGGACGAAGACGGGCAAGGAGCGGAAGATGTCTGACGCCGACCGCCCCGAGCGCCCCGAGGGCGGGACGAAATGCGGCTTCATCGCTTTGGCCGGGGCGCCCAACGCCGGCAAATCGACCCTCTTGAATCACATCGTCGGGACCAAGATCGCCATCGTGACGCCGAAGGTGCAGACCACCCGGGCGCGGATGTCGGGGATTGCCATCCGGGGGGATGCTCAGCTGATCTTTACCGACACACCGGGGATCTTCACGCCGAAACGCCGGCTGGACCGGGCCATGGTGAGCGCCGCCTGGTCGGGCATCAATGATGCCGATTGCGCGGTGGTGGTGGTCGATGCCGACCGCGCGGCCAAGGCACCGGCGAAGATGGATCCGGACACCGCGGAGATCGTCGCGGGCCTGAAGAAGATCGGCCGCCGGGCCGTATTGGCGCTCAACAAGATCGACCTGGTGAGGCCGCAGGCCTTGTTGGAGGTCACTCGGGTCCATGATGAGACCGGCGTGTTCGAACGCATCTTCCTGATCTCCGCCGCCACCGGCGATGGGGTCGACGATCTCGTGGCGTTCCTGATCGAAGGCCTCAGGCCGGGGCCCTGGCATTATCCCGAAGACCAACTGACGGATGTGCCGCTCAGGGTGATGGCGGCGGAGGTCACGCGGGAACAGGCCTTCCTGCAACTGCACCAGGAATTGCCCTATGCGCTGACGGTCGAAACCGAGAGCTGGCAGGAACGCAAGGACGGCGGTGTCCGCATCGACCAGACCATCCTGGTTCAGCGGGAAAGCCAGAAGGGCATGGTCGTCGGCAAGGGTGGCGCGCGGATCAAGGAGATCGGCGCCGCCGCCCGGGCGGAGCTGGAAAGCTTGTTGGACCGAAAGGTGCATCTGTTCCTGCACGTCAAGGCGCGGGCCGATTGGGCGGAGCGGGCCGAGCATTTCCGCGAGATCGGGCTCGAATTCGAGCGCTGAGGAGCGGCGGGCGGCCATGGAATGGCGAGATCAAGGCTTGGTGCTTTCCACCCGCAAGTACGGCGAAAGCGCGGTGATCGCAAGCCTGCTCAGTCCGGAGCAGGGGCGGCACCTGGGATTGATCCGCGGCGGTCAATCGCGCCGCCGTCAGGGGGTCCTGCAGCCGGGCAACCTGGTTGACGCTGTCTGGCGTGCCCGCCTCGAGGCCCATCTCGGCACCTATACCCTGGAGCCGGTTCATGATTTCGCCGCCCGGGTCCTGGACGATCCGCTGCGCCTGAAGGGGCTGGCCGCGGCCATGGCGTTGCTCGATGCCAGCCTTGCCGAACGGGAGGCCCATGCTGCCATCTTCCATGACACCATCGCCCTGCTGCGCGCCCTGGAAGCCGCGGGAACGCCGCCCGACGCCCGGCCGGAAGGGGAGGGCGGCGCGCCCGTTGCGCCCGATTGGGCGGTTGCCTATGTGCGTTGGGAGGTATCGCTGCTGGAGTGTTTGGGCTTCGGTCTCGATCTTTCGGCCTGTGCCGCGACCGGCACGGCAGACGGCCTGATCTACGTCTCGCCCCGTTCGGGCCGGGCGGTCAGTGCCGCCGCCGGGGCGCCCTACAAGGAAAAGCTTCTGCCCCTGCCGGCTTTTCTGCGAGACGATGCCTGCGAGCCGGTCGATATGGCCGATATCGCGGCCGGCTTGCGGCTCACCGGCTATTTCCTGACCCATCACCATTTCGTCGAAGAAGGCCGGGCCATGCCCGCGGGCCGGGTACGATTTGTTGATGCTTTTTCCGCCTGACCTACTGTATCTTGCGGTCCTCACCGCATTCACCACAAGAGTTTCCGATGGCCTCAAGTCCAAGCACCACCACCGTTATCGATGCCCCTCTGGCCGATGCGCTGGGCGAGCGTTACCTCTCCTACGCGCTCTCCACCATCATGTCCCGCTCGCTGCCCGACGTGCGCGATGGTCTCAAGCCGGTGCACCGGCGGCTGCTCTACGCCATGCTCAAGCTGCGGCTCGATCCCGACACCGGCTTCAAGAAATGCGCGCGGGTGGTCGGCGACGTTATCGGCAAGTACCACCCCCATGGCGATGCCGCGGTATACGACGCCATGGTGCGTCTCGCCCAGTCCTTCGCGGTGCGCTATCCGCTGGTCGACGGGCAGGGCAATTTCGGCAATATCGACGGCGATAACGCGGCCGCCATGCGCTACACCGAAGCGCGCCTGACCGCGGTCGCCAGTGCCCTGCTCCAGGGCATCGATGAGGACGCCGTTGATTTCCGCGACACCTATGACGGGGAAGAGAGCGAGCCCATTGTCCTTCCCGCCGCCTTTCCCAATCTGCTGGCAAACGGCGCGACCGGCATCGCAGTCGGCATGGCGACATCCATTCCGCCCCACAATGCGGGCGAGTTGTGCAATGCGCTACTCCATCTGATCAAATATCCCAAGGCCACCATCGGCAAGTTGTGCGAACTGGTGCCCGGACCGGATTTCCCGACCGGCGGCGTTCTGGTGGAATCGGCGGATGCGGTGAAGGAGGCCTACGCGACCGGCCGCGGCGGGTTCCGCGTCCGCGCCAAATGGGAGGTGGAGAAACTTGCCCAGGGCCGCTACCAGGTGGTGGTAACCGAGATCCCGTGGCAAGTGCAGAAATCGCGTCTGGTGGAGCGGGTGGCGGCGCTGATGGAGGCGCGCAAGATTCCGCTGGTAGGCGATATCCGCGACGAATCCACCGAGGACGTTCGCCTGGTGATCGAGCCCAAATCGCGCGGGATCGAGCCCGAGCATCTGATGGCACAACTGTTCCAGCAGACCGAGCTGGAGGCGCGGATCGGCTTCAACATGAATGTGTT
>JAHEKA010000538.1 GCA_024638585.1 Rhodospirillales bacterium | reverse complement strand
CCTGGTGATCATCGCGGTGTTCGTGCCGATTGCCTTCATCAGCGGCCTGACCGGGATGTTCTACCGGCAGTTCGCCCTGACCATCGCCATCGCGACGATCATTTCGACGATCAATTCCCTGACCATCAGCCCGGCGCTCTCCGCCGTGCTGCTGCGCGACCGCAATGGGCCCAAGGACCGCCTGACCCGGGCGATCGATTTCTGCTTCGGCTGGCTGTTTCGGGTGTTCAACCGCGGCTACGGTGCGAGTGCCAGGGCCTATACCTCGGGCGTCGGCGTCTTCGTCCGGCGCAAGGGAGTCATGCTGGGGATTTACGCGGTGCTGTTGGGGGTCACGTATTGGGGATTCCAGCTGGTGCCCTCGGGCTTCATTCCCGCCCAGGACAAGCAGTACCTGATCGGTTTCGCCCAACTGCCCCAGGGGGCGACGTTGGAGCGGACGGAAAAGGTGATCCGCACCATGTCGGAGATCGCGCTGAAGGAGCCTGGGGTGGAAAGTGCCGTCGCCTTTCCGGGGTTGTCGATCAACGGCTTCGTCAACTCCACCAGTTCCGGCATCGTTTTCGTGACCCTGGACCCGTTCGATCAAAGGACATCGCCCAACCTGTCGGGCTTCGCCATCGCCGGTCGCTTGCAGCAGAAGTTCGCGACCATCGACCAGTCCTTCGTCGCCATCTTTCCGCCGCCCCCGGTCCTCGGCCTCGGCACGGTCGGCGGATTCAAACTGCAGGTGCAAGACCGGAGTGATGGCGGCTACAGCGCGCTGAAACAGGTGATGGACAGGGTGCTGGAAAAGGCGCGGGCGGCGCCGGAGCTGGCCGGCGTGTTCTCCACTTACGATATCAACGCGCCCCAGCTGGACGTTCAGCTAGATCGCACCAAGGCCAATCGCATCGGCGTGTCCGTGGAAGAGGTCTTTCGCACCATGCAGATCTATCTGGGGTCGATCTACGTCAACGACTTCAATCTGTTCGGCCGCACCTATCAGGTGATCGCCCAGGCGGACAAGCGTTTCCGCTCGACCCCCCAGGACATCACCCGGCTTCAGACCCGCAACCTCGAAGGGCGGATGGTGCCGCTCGGTTCCGTGCTGACGGTCGAGAGCGGCTTCGGCCCCGAAACCGCGATGCGCTACAACACCTTCCGTTCCGCCGACCTGACCGGCAGCCCGGCGCCGGGCTATTCCTCGGGCCAGGCCCAGGAAAAGATCACGTCGGTCCTGGCCGAAACCCTGCCCAAGGGGTTCGATTTCGAATGGACCGAGCTGACCTATCAGCAGATCCTCGCCGGCAACACGGCGATCTATGTGTTCCCGCTCTGCCTCCTGCTGGTCTTCCTGGTCCTGGCCGCCCAGTACGAGAGCCTGGTGCTGCCGCTGTCGATCATTCTGATCGTGCCCATGAGCATGCTGGCGGCGATCTTCGGGGTTTATCTCACGGGCGGGGACAACAACATCTTCACCCAGATATCCATGTTCGTTCTGGCGGGGCTGGCGTCGAAGAACGCCATCCTGATCGTCGAATTCGCGCGCGAGTTGGAGCGCCAGGGCCGCGACACCCTCTCCGCCGCCATCGAGGCGAGCCGCCTGCGCCTGCGCCCGATCCTGATGACGTCCTTCGCCTTCATCATGGGCGTGGTGCCGCTCGCCTTCGCGCTCGGGGCCGGCGCGGAGATGCGCCGCGCCATCGGCATTGCCGTGCTTTCCGGCATGCTGGGGGTCACCTTCTTTGGGCTGATCCTGACCCCGGTGTTCTATGTCGCGCTGAGACGCCTGTCCGCCGACCGGCCCGAGCCGGCCGGAGAGCGGGCGTCAAAGGCGCAAGCCTGAGCAAAGCGCAACCTTTTGGCGGGGGAAGCTTGCAATCCCCAAGGCCAAGGCAATAATCGGCGAAACAAGCCGCTGAGCAAAACCAGGGGGGAGAGATGAAAGCGATCCAGATCCAGGAATTCGGCGGGCCGGAGGTGCTCAAGATTCGCGAACTGCCGGACCCGGAACCCGGCCAAGGCGAAATCGTTGCGGCGATTCATGCCGCCAGCGTCAATCCAACCGATTGGAAGACCCGGGCGGGCCTCAGGGCCGGCGGCGACCTCCTGCCCTGGGTGCCGGGCTGCGATTTTTCCGGCACCGTGACGGCCGTGGGGCCGGGGGTAACGGATTTTGCGCCGGGCGACGAGGTGTTCGGCGTGCCGCCCCAGGGGGGCGGGGGCACCTATGCCGACACCCTCCTGGTCGATGCCGCTCTGGTGGCCCGGAAGCCCGACGGTCTCAGCCACGTCCAGTCGGCGGCGATCGCGCTGATCGGTCTGACCGCCCTGGTGTCGCTCGAGGACACGGCCAAGATCAAGGCGGGGGAGACAGTCC
>JAHEKA010000070.1 GCA_024638585.1 Rhodospirillales bacterium | reverse complement strand
AGCGCGGGATGACGTCGAAATAGAGCCGCTTGGCCTTGCGCGGCGAGTTGTACATATAGAGCGCGAGGCTTTCCGGCGGCGCGTAGGCGAGCCATTCCTCCACCGCGATGCCGTTGCCGATGGATTTGGAGATCTTCCCCCCGTTCTCGTCCAGGAACAGCTCATAGGTCATGCCTTCCGGCGGGCGGCCGCCCAGGATGCGGCAGATCTTGGACGACAGGGTCACGGAATCGATCAGGTCCTTGCCCGACATCTCGTAATCGGTGTCCAACGCCACCCAGCGCATGGCCCAATCGACCTTCCATTGCAGCTTGCAATCGGCACCGCGCACCTTGACCTCGTAGGTCTGGCGGTCGGCGTCCTGATAGGTGAAGGTGCCCTTTTCCAAATCGCGGGCGATCACCGGCACCTGCAACACGCGGCCGGTCCAGGGGCAGATGGGGAGGAAGGGTGAATAGGTCGCCTGGCGCTCGGGCCCGAGGGTGGGGAGGATCACGTTCATGATGGCGTCGTAATGTTCCAGGATCTTCATCTTGACGTCATCGAACCGCCCCGACTTGTAGCACTCGGTCGCCGAGACAAACTCGTAATCGAAGCCGAATTCATCGAGGAAGGCCATCAGCCGCGCGTTGTTATGCGCCCCGAAGCTCTCATATTCCTCGAACGGGTCGGGGATGGCGGTGAGCGGCAGCTCAAGATGCTTGGCCACCATGTCCTGGTTGGGGATGTTGTCGGGCACGCGCCTGAGTCCATCCATGTCGTCGGAAAAGGCGATCAACTTGGTGGGAATGTCGGACAGGATCTCGAACGCCTTGCGCACCATGGTGGTCCGCGCCACCTCGCCGAAGGTGCCGATATGGGGCAGGCCCGAAGGCCCGTAGCCGGTCTGGAACAGCACATGGCCCTTTTCCGGCGCCTTGCCGCCCAGGCGCTTGGCCACCTTGCGGGCCTCGGCAAACGGCCAGGCATTAGATTGGTCGGCGATGTCGCGATACTCGCTCACGACCCTTATCCCCTTGTTCTTTAATCCAAATCAGCACGTTCCGTCGCGCGTGTGGCGGGACGTTAAGTAAACCGCGCGCCTTCGTCAATGGGAGAACCGCCCGCCTCCCTCAGGCCGTGCCGCCCATGGATTGCCGGGTGCCCGGCTCGCCGGTTTCGAAGCGGCCCTCGCGCCGTTCGCCGTCGACCTCCCAGACATCGATATCGACCTCCCAGCCCTTGGCCTGGCTGAGGTCGAACTTGTTGCCTTCGGGATCGAACAGGCGGTATTCGGCGAACGGCCGGTTGGCGGGGCGCTTGGCCACCTGGATCTCCTTGGAAAGCGCATCGAGGCGCCGGTCCATGTCGTTGACCAGGAAGCCGAAATGATTGACCCCGAAGCGCGCCTCATGGCCCTCGGTATCGTGGAAATAGGGATGGATGGCGAGGTTGGTGACGCCGTCGCCGGCGAAGCGGTTCATGCGCCCGCGCCCCCGGAATTTGACCGAGTTGGTGACCTCCCGGAAGCCGAATACCGTCGAATAGAAATGCAGGATGCGCTGGGGCAGCAGCGAATTGAAGGCGACGTGCTGGATGCGCGCGGGGCGCACCTCGCGGGTCGCGGGCGCGCCGAAGCCGCCTTCCGACACCGACACTGGCATCCCTTCGGGGTCAAAAAACCGCACATCGCCGAAATGGACGCCGCTGGGTTCGTCCACCACCACCTCGCCATAGGTGGTGCGGCGGTATTCGGCCAATGCGCGCTCCATCGAATCGACCTGCAGCCCGACATGATGCAGGCCGTTCTCCAGGTGCGGCTCGTTCAGTGCCTCGCGGCGGCGCAGGAAGGTGAGGTTGTAGAACCCGTCGCTCAGCGACACGTCGCCTTCATTGCTGCGGCCGAGTTCAATAAGCGCGAAATGGCGCTGGTAGAATTCGGCCAGGGCCTGGGGCTCGTCGCTCAGGAAGGCGAGATAGCGCATCTGGCATCCGGTCATGGGTCTGTCTCCAATTCGCTGCGCCCGCCCATCAGGCGACCATGTCCCATTTCTTGATATCGACCTCCCAGCCTTTGCGCTGGGACAGATCGAACATGTTGCCGTCCAGGTCCCGCAACCGGTATTCGGCATAGGGCCGGTTGTCGGGCCGCTTGGCGACGTCGACCACGGCGGACAAGCGGCCCAGCCGCTCCTCCATGTCGTCGGCGAGGAAACCGATATGGTTGACCCCGAAACGCCGCTCGTGACCCGGCTCGTCGACGATGAAGGGATGGATGGCGAGGTTGCAGTGTCCTTCGCCGGCAAACCGGTTCTGCTTCCCCATGTTGCGCCAGACGTAGCTCTGGCCGACCTCGCGGAAGCCCAGCACCTCGATGTAGAACTCCAGCACCGTCTGCGGCAGATAGGCGTTCATGGCGATGTGCACCATGCGGGGGAAACGCAAGCCCGGGTCCGGCACGCCGAAATCCCCTTCCGAAAGGATGATGGGGTTGCCCTCGGGATCGAGGATCCGCACCTCGCCATGGGCCGGCCCCCGGCTTTCCTCGATGGCGACGCCCAAGGGATTGTGAGCCTTGTAGCGCGCCAATGCCGCGTCGAGATCGTCGACCCGCAGCCCGACATGATGCAGGCCCGCCTCAAGGCGCGCTTCGTTCAGCGCGGCCCGCGTGCGGAAAATGGCGAAATGGCAAAAACCGTCGGTCAGGCTGACGTCGCCATCGGCCGTGCGATCGATCTCCGTCAGCCCAAGATGATCGGCATAGAACCCGGCCAAGGCCGCGGGATCGTCGCTGAGCAGTGCGAGATACCTGAACTGGGCCATATCGCCCCCCTTCCGCCGCCCGCGCGGCGTGTGATTGCCGTTGGAAGACATTCCAGACCCCCCGGGCCGCGCGGTCAAGTGCGGGTTCGGCCCCCCGCACCCATCGCGCCCCTTGCGGCCCGAGGCCAGCGGGCATATGTGTAAGAGGCCCCTTCGGCGGGCGGGAGGATCCGTTATGAACCGCAGGACATTCATCACCAACGGCGTCATCGCCGCGACCGCCCTTATCGTCGGCGGGTGCAGCCGCTATCGCAGGGTCAATCGGCCCGATCCCAACGAGTGGATCGACCGCAACCGGGAATGGGACTGGCTCGACGACGACGATCATTTCCCTGACCGCGGTGCCTACCGGCGGAACGGCGAGAAGCCCACAAAGCACGCCTGATCCGCCGATCGTCGTACCGGGTTGAGGCGCCATCGGCCCGTTCGCAACCGCCGATGGCCGGGACCGCGGGCGGGCCCTATACTCGGTCCCATGACCGACCGCCCTCCAGCCACAGACGATGTCAGACTGAGCGCGGCCGCATTGATCGTGGGGCCGGGCGCGGCCTGCGTGCGCGAGGCCGACGGCGGGATCGCGCGGCTCACCCTGCGCGAGGCGACGGCCCGGGCCCGAGCGGAAACCATGATCGTCTGCCACATGCCGGCGGCGGCGCGGCGCCTGAATATCGCCAATTTCGCCGCCCTCGACGTCCTCGAACTCTTTGCCTTCATCCGCCCGGCCCGGTTCTGCCTGCCGACGCCAAGGGGGCTCGCCCGGGTGCTGGGGTTCGGGGAAGACGCGCTGCCGGCCGCCGCCGATCATGTGGCCGAGGCCGAAGCCCTGGCCAAATCCGCCATCGCCTTGCTGACAGAGCTCGGCCAGGAGTTTGAGCCTGGTGCCGGGACGGGCGACGGCACCGGGGACGTCCGCGAGCTTGCCCGGCTGATGGCGGCGGGCGGCTGGCCCTGGGGGCCGATGGTCCTGAGCGCGCTGGGGCTCGACGCGGAAGCCGCATTGTCCGGCGCGGGCGCGCTGGCGACCTGGCGCGGGCTGCCCGAATGGGCCGAGGAAGCGCCCGATGCCGCCCCCGGCCACCACGGCGTCACGCCCAAGGCGGCCAGGACGCAGCTGGCCTCGCTGGTGGGCCCAAGCGGCGAAGGGCGGCCCCAGCAGGCCGAATACGCCGCCATGCTGACCCACGCCTTCCAGCCCCGCAGCGCGCCGGGGCACCCCAACCTGATCCTGGCCGAGGCCGAGACCGGCACCGGCAAGACGCTCGGCTATATCGCGCCGGCAAGCCTGTGGGCGGAAGCCAATGGCGGTGCGGTGTGGATCTCCACCTTCACCCGCAACCTGCAGCGCCAGATCGATCAGGAACTCGACCGGCTCTATCCCGACCCCGCCGTCAAGGCGGCCAAGGCGGTGGTCCGCAAGGGGCGGGAGAACTACCTGTGCCTGTTGAATTTCGAGGACGCGGTCGGCGCCGCCGGGCTCAACCCCAGGGAAGCGGCGGCGCTCGGCCTGATGGCGCGGTGGGTCGCGCAGACCCGGGACGGCGACATGGTGGGCGGCGACTTCCCCGCCTGGTTGGCGGAACTGCTGGGTCGGGGGCGGACGCTGGGCCTCACCGACCGGCGCGGGGAATGCGTCTATGCCGCCTGCGCCCATTATCACAAATGCTTCATCGAACGCACCGTGCGCCGGGCGCGCCGGGCGGAGATCGTCATCGCCAACCATGCCCTGGTCCTGGCCCAGGCGGCCCTGTCCGGTCTCGACGATGCCAACGTTCCCCAGCGCTATGTCTTCGACGAGGGGCATCACCTGTTCTCCGCCGCCGATTCGGCCTTCGCCGCGGCGCTGACGGGCCAGGAAACGGCGGAGCTGCGCCGCTGGCTGGCCGGGGCCGAGGACCGCAGGCGGTCACGCGCCCGGGGCCTCGCGCGGCGCATCGGCGACGTGGCGACACTGGACGAAGATGCCCGTGAGGCGCTGAACGATGTGTTGCGCGCAGCCCAGCGCCTGCCGGGCACCGGGTGGCTGCAGCGGCTTGCCGAAGGCGCGCCCAGGGGCCCGACGGAATCCTTCCTGGCCCGCGCCCGCGCCCAGGTCCTGGCCCGGGCGGAGGGGGCGGAAAGCGAGCAGGGCTACGGGCTTGAGACCGAAACCCGGCCGCTGGCCGAAGGGGTGCTGGAAGCGGCGGCACGGCTGGAACAGGCGCTGGACGACATCATCCAGCCGCTCATTCGATTGACCCAACGCCTTGCCCGCATGCTCGACGCCGAGGCCGATCAACTGGACACGGCGACCCGGCTGCGCATCGAGGGCGCCTTGCGCGCCATCGACCGCCGCGCCGCCCAGCCCATCGCCGCCTGGCGCGGCATGTTGGCCGCACTGGCGGAAGAAACCCCGCCCGATTTCGTCGACTGGTTCGCCATCGACCGGTTCCAAGGGCGCGAGATCGATGCCGGGCTGCACCGCCACTGGGTCGATCCCACCAAGCCGCTCGCCGAGGCGGTCTACCGGGAAGCCCACGGCATCGTCGTCACCTCGGCGACGCTGACCGATTCCACCGGCGATGCGGCGACCGACTGGGGCGTCGCCGAACAGCGCACCGGCGCGGTCCATCTGAAGCCGGCCGGCGAAGGCGACGCATCCCCGGGTGACGACGGCGCGGCCACCGTGATCCGTGCGCGCACGGAATCCCCTTTCGATTTCGCGAACCAGGCGCGGGTCCTGATCGTGACCGATGTCGACCGCAATTCCCCCGACCAGGTGGCCGCGGCCTATCGCAGCCTGTTCGTGGCGGCGGGCGGCGGCGGGCTCGGATTGTTCACCTCCATCGCCCGGCTGCGCGGCACCCATGGGCGCATCAATGAGGCGCTGGACGGCGCCGGCATCCCGCTTTACGCGCAACATGTGGACGCCATCGACACGGCGAGCCTGATCGACATCTTCCGGGAGGAAGAGACCAGCTGCCTGCTGGGCACCGATGCGGTGCGCGACGGGGTCGACGTGCCGGGACGCAGCCTGCGGCTGATCGTATTCGATCGGGTGCCCTGGCCGCGCCCGGACATCCTGCACAAAGCGCGGCGCGCGGCATTCGGCGGCCGCGCCTATGACGAGATGCTGACCCGCCTGCGGCTCAAGCAGGCCTTCGGCCGGCTGATCCGGCGCGAGGGCGACAAGGGTTGCTTCGTGATGCTGGACCGTTTCATGCCGTCCAGATTCCATTCCGCTTTTCCTGACGGCGTCTCCGTGACCCGCCTGGGCCTCAAGGAGGCGGCGGACATCGTCCGTGATTTCACGCACAGGGACGAATGAGGGAACCGGCTTAGGCGGAACGCAGGTCCGGCGGCTTTCTCGCAGGCGCGGCGCCTTCGGGCGTCTCATCGCCCAGGGCGAAGTCCTTCAGGGTGAGGCCGGCAAGCTCCGCCTCCGACGCCTTATCGAGACGGGCGGTCACGTCCTCCACCGCCTGGGGCGCGTGGCCCAGACCGGCCCGCGGATGGCCGGTGCCCTCGTCCCGGCGCACGGCGTCGATCACGTCCTTGAGGGCTGTGTCCTCGGGCGGCCGGGCGGGCAGGAACAGCTCGGCATTCTCCCCCGCCCGCTCGATCAAGCCGCCGGCTTCAAGCGCCTCCAGCACCCGGGCCAGGACCGGCATCGGCGCGCCGGTGGCCCGGGCCATGCGGTCCGCCGACCACGGGTCGCCGCCCTGGTACCAGGTGCGCACGATGGCATGGACGGCCACCAAGGCCACCTTTTCGGTCAGCGCGATGCCGAAGCGGGCGCTTTCCCGGCGGATGCCCATGTAATGGGGATTCTGGGTGTAGAACGAGACCGCGCTTCCCAACAGCACGATCAGCCACACCAGATACAACCAGATCATGAACAGGATCAGGGTGGCGAAGGCCGAATAGATCACGGTGTATTTGGCGGAGTTCACGATGAAGGAGGCAAACCCCCAGCCGATGACCGCCCACAGGACCCCCGCCACGATGCCGCCGACCAGGGCCGGACCGATGCGCACGGAGGTGTTGGGCAGGAAGGTGTAGATGAAGGTGAAGGCGCCGACCACCATGACCAGGGAGGTCATCTTGCCGGCCAGCTCGACCAGGTGACCCAATGGGCCGATGGCGGTGATCGATTGCACGATGGACGTGCTCATCAGCGAGGCGATGATCGCGGTGGCGCCGATCACCAGGATCGGCCCCAGCATCACCGCCAGGAGGTAATCGCGCACCTTGTGGGGGATCGAACGCTCGGTCGGCACATGCCAGATGTAGTTGAGCGAACGCTCCACCTTCTGCAGCAGCGACACCACCGTATAGAACAACAGCAGGATGCCGACGAAGCCGAGCACGCCGACCTCGATGCGGTCGACGAACTCGATGATCTTCTTGGTTATCTCCACGCCCTTTTCACCGAGCGGCTCAAGCGTTTGGAGCAGGAACGGCTCGATCCGGTTGTGCGCCCCGAACCCCTTGAGCACGGAAAAGCTGATCGCCAGGAGCGGCACCAAGGACAACAGCGTGGTGTAGACCAGGCTCATGGCGCGGAGCGTCAGCTGGCCGCTGAGAAAGTCCTGGATCACGGCCCATCCCATGCGCACCGGCACCAGAAGGGCACGCTGCCAGGGCCCCAGCGGCTGGGTGGCGACGCGGGTACGTTGGGCATTCAGGCGGGCGCGCAGCGCCGCCATCGCTTCGGATATGGTCTTCATGGACAACAGTTTAGTCCCGTCGTCTCGATTTGTCCCATCATCGGCCTATTTCTGGTTGCCCTGGTGCCGGGAATGCACACACCGATTGACTTGTGGCGCCAAAGCGGCAGAGTCTTTCGAGTCCCAGTTAGGTCACATTTGCGGGCCAAAATGCCCGTTTGAACGACCGGAGACCGCCAATGGCCCAGGGTATCGCCAGAGTCTTAAGGATTTCCGTTCTCGCCGGCGCCATTGCCGCGGCGGCCCCGCTGGTCGGGCCGCTGGCCGGCACGGCGCTGGCCAATTGTCAGCCGGTGGTGCAGCTGCCGGACTTGCGGCCCCACATCCAGCGCGCGCGCTTCGCCGGGCCGCGGCCATTTGCCGGACCGGGCCGCCTGCGCCACCTGCACCGCGCCCAGGGCCTGCCGACCGCGCCGCCGCCCAAGGGCCATGTGGAGGTGACCTATCTCGGCCATTCCAGCTTCCTGATCCGCACCCCCAAGGGCGCCTCGGCGATCACCGATTACAACGGCTATGTCCGCAGCCCCCTGCCGCCGGACATCGTCACCATGAACCACGCCCATGACAGTCATTACACCGACATCATCGAACCCGGCGTGAAGCACGTGCTGCGCGGCTGGACCACGGCGGAAAAGGGCTATCCGCGCTACAACCTCATGCACCGGGACATGCGGGTGCGCAATGTGGCGACCAACATCCGGGGCATCACGGGCGGCACCGAGTTCGCCGGCAATTCGATCTTCATTTTCGAAGTGGGCGATCTCTGCCTCGCCCATCTCGGCCATCTGCATCACCAATTGACCGAATCGCATCTGGGCCGCATCGGTGCCATCGACATCCTGTTCGTCGCCATCGACGACAACTCCACCATGCCCCAAGTCGAATACGCCAAGGTCATCAAGGCCCTCAAACCCAGGGTGGTGATTCCGATGCATTATTTCGATGAGTACGGACTCAACCAGTTCTACGGGCTGCTGAAACCCCAGGGCTACGTGCCGATGCCGCACAATTCGCGCACCATCCGGTTCTCCAAGCGCACCCTGCCCAAACGCGCCGTCATCCTGCTGCCCGGCGGCGGGTTCTAGCCTGACGCCTGCAATTCGGCGAGAAGCTGTTCGAGGAGTTTCATTCCCGCGCCCCAGCCCTTGTCCAAGCCGTCAATCGCCGCGGAGAAACAGGCAATCTCCGCCGCGCTGGCCTCATGGGGGACCCATGTCAGACGCATCCTTGTCTGACCGTTTTCGTCCCCGAGCGTCACCGTCGTCAGCAGCACCCGCGGCCAGTCCGGCATCATGGGATTGGCAATAACGTTCCAATCCGCATCGGTGACCGAGTGCAACCAAACCAAACGCTCGGGCGGCGTGACTTCAAGGTACTCGACTCGTTGATAGTTGGACTTGTCCCCCCATCTCATCTCAAGCAGCCACAGCCCGCCAGGTTTCAGATCGAGGCGATGGACCACCGTCTCCGCCCCCGGCCCATACCAGCGCCCCAGCAATTCCGGTTCGGTCCAGGTCCGCCACACCAGCTCAGGCGGCGCATTGAACGTCCGCTCCAGCACAAAGGTCGGCACGTCACTCATTCTCACGCCCCTTTGCCTCGGCCCTTTTCAACTCTTCCAACAGGCCGTCCAGTTGGTCGAAACTCGATTGCCAGAACCCTCGGAACTGTTCCAGCCAACTTACCGCCGCCGCCAT
>JAHEKA010000537.1 GCA_024638585.1 Rhodospirillales bacterium | reverse complement strand
GCGCACGTAGCAGGTCTGGACCGAGGAATTGAGGCTGCCGATCCACACGAATTTCTGCATGTCGTAGGCGAACTTCTTCTTTGGCCGCATCACCGGCTCGGTGATCGCGCCCTGGGCCCATGTGCCGAAATGGGTGCCGTCGCGCTTGCCGCGCTTGGCAAGCGTCGTCACCGCGCCGACGCCACCGGCGCCCGGTAGGTTGCGGGCGACATAATCCGGATTCCCCGGTAGATATCGCGTCACGTGACGGGCGAACACGCGGCCATAGGCGTTGACGCCGCCGGAGACGCCACCCCCGACCCACAGGGTCAGCGTCTTGCCCTTGAAGTAGTCCGCCCCATTGGCGGGCGTAATGGCAACGGATGCGGCAACGGCGGCGGCCGCGATGGCCGACGATCGAAGAAGGTTCATGTGATCTCTCCCCTTGGACGTTTGCGGGCAGCTTGGCCCTTGTGCTCTTTTTTTCATTATTGCAGGGCCTCGGACCGGCGTCGAGGCCGGACCCCGTCGCACGGGCGGGAACAGGGGGCGGCATCGAATCGCTGACCGCCTCAGAGGGTCGGCAACTGACGGAATTCGTCGGGGAAATCGTCCTCGGTGGGACGGTATTCGCCGGGAATCTGAATGATGCGGCTGACTTGGGCTTTGGGTGGGCCCTGGTGGCAGGCCTGGACCAATGCGCGGACGGCCGACATTTCACCGGACAGCACCGCTTCGACGCTGCCGTCGGACCGGTTGCGCACCCAACCGCGGATGCCCCGATCGCGGGCCTCGCCGACCAGCCATTGACGGTACCAGACCCGCTGCACCCGGCCCTGAATCTTCAGGTGCAGGGCCATCACTTCCGGTTCTCCGGCCATCGCCGCGCCTCCTCCTCAGCCCTCAACCAGGAGCGCAAGAAACCGCGCCGCCTGGTGAAGGTCAAGTGCCGTGGCTTCCCGTGCCCGGGTGGCCTCCTCATCGGCACCCCAGCGCTCGGCCTGGTAGGTCTCATCCACCGTGGCCGCGGCAAAAGCACCCTCCGCGTCGATCCGCCCCCGGGCCAGCGCCAGACCGATGACGACGGATCCCGCCGCCCGGATCGCCAAGGACAGGGCGGCGAGGGTAAAATCGTCCGCCCCCTCCACCGTCCGGGCGATGGCGGCAAGGGCCTTAGGATCGTGATCGGGCGTGGCCAGCCCCGTGGTCACTGAGAGCGGCGCCCCAAACTCGGTTGCGAACCAGTCGGTCAAGGGGCTCCAAGCCGCCTCCTGGGCCGCCGCCAGAGCCTCGGGATGGGGGCTGCGGAAGCACACCAGATCGGTCACTCCATAGGCCGCAAGGTCGGCCTCCACCCGGGCGCGGGCACCGGGCTCGCCCGCGATCACGTCGATCGCCCCGGCGGCGATCCGGAAATTGGGCGCCATGACCTGTGCCCCTTGCCCCTTGCCGGTGAGGATTCCGGGCTGATCGGCGATCACATCTTGAATTTCCCGGGCGATCTCACGGGCCAGAGCCGCTCCGGGAACCACCAGAGGGTGCCGGCCGGGGGTCTTCGCCGGGGTCTCGTTCAACATAACTGCGAACCCCGCCGCATCGGGCACGACGCGGGCTGAAAGGCTGGATAGCCCAGCCTTCCTCGATCCCGTCATGGCACCACCGTCGGAGATCCTCCGCCCGTCATTGCCGCAACCGCGGCGGGGAGGTCGCCAAAAATCTCGACGATGCCCGCGGCGCCGGCGGCCACCAGCTCGGTTCGCTCGTGATAACCCCAGGCGACGCCCAGCGCCGGCACGCGGGCGTTGCGCGCCATCTCCATGTCGAAGCTGGTATCGCCGATCATCACCGTTGCCCGGGGCGCCGCACCGACCTCCATCATCGCCCGGTGCAGCATATCCGGTGCGGGCTTGCCGGGATTGGTATCGACCGTCTGCAAGGTCGCGAAGCGCCCTTCAAGGCCGAAGCGTTCCAGGGTCGCGTTGAGGCCGCGGACCGACTTACCGGTGGCGACGCCAAGCACCCAACCCATCTGCAAAAGCGCATCAAGGGCGGCGAATGCGCCGTCGAAAGGCATCTCCGACACCTTTCCGGCCTCGCGAAGCGCGGCAAACGCGGCCCGGTAGCTGTCTTCCAGGCGCTCCCTGCGGCGCCGATCGACTTCCGGGGCAAGCCGTTCAATGGCCGATGCGAGCGACAGACCCACCACCCGGCGCACGTCCGCCGCGGACGGCGGGACGAGGTCCGTTGCGGCGAACGCCTCGCCCATGGCGGCCGCAATCATGTGCTGGCTGTCGATCAGGGTTCCGTCCATGTCGAAAACGGCAAGGCGCGGGCGTCTGGCGTCAGCATCGGCAAGAGAATCCATGGCGCTAATGTGGCAACAAAGCCGGT
>JAHEKA010000069.1 GCA_024638585.1 Rhodospirillales bacterium | reverse complement strand
AATTTCCGGGACATGATCGCCAAATTGGCGCCGCTGAAGCCTGGCACCGCCAGCCTCGCCAATTCTTCCGGCGTCTTCCTTGACCCGGCATTCCATTTCGATCTGGCGCGTCCCGGTGCCGCCCTCTGGGGCATCAATCCACAGCCGGGCAGCCCCAACCCGATGGCACAAGTCGTTAAATTACAAGGAAAAATTCTGCAAACACGCACAATTGACACCCCATCGGCCGTTGGCTATGGTGCCACCCACCGAGTGCGGCGCGGCGCGCGAATCGCCACCATCGGCATCGGTTATGCCGATGGGTTTTTCCGATCCCTTTCCAATTCCGCCAGCGCCTTCATCGGCGGCATCCGGGTTCCCGTTGTAGGACGCGTGTCCATGGACCTGATCACCATCGACGTTTCCGCCGTTCCCGCGGAAGCCACGCAAGCAGGAAACTTGGTCGATATCATCTCTCCCGAACACCCTGTTGACGACCTCGCGCGGGAGGCCGGTACCATCGGCTACGAAGTGCTGACGGCGCTGGGCCGCCGGTTCGAACGGCGTTACCTCGGCGGCGGCGCGGAATCATGACGGTCTCGAGCCGCGAAGACGGCGTCATCATCCGGGTGCTTGCCGGCGTCGGCCGGATCTTCCTCAATTTTCTGGCGACGGTCGGAAAGCTCTCGATGTTCACCGGACGGGCGCTCATGCATTGCGTCACGCCGCCCTTCTATTTCCGCCTCGTCCTGCGCCAAATGGTGGATATCGGATATTACTCCCTGCCCGTGGTCGGCATGACCGCGATCTTCACAGGCATGGTTCTGGCCCTGCAGAGCTACTCCGGTTTTTCGCGATTCTCCGCGGAAGGTGCGGTGGCCACCGTGGTGGTCCTGTCCATGACACGCGAACTGGGCCCGGTCCTGGCCGGCCTGATGGTCGCCGGACGCATCGGTGCGTCCATGGCGGCGGAGATCGGCACAATGAGGGTGACCGATCAAGTCGACGCGCTGACGACGCTTTCCACCAACCCCTTCAAGTATCTCGTCGCGCCGCGCCTGATTGCCGGTCTGACCATGATGCCGCTGCTGGTACTGGTGGCCGACATCATCGGCGTGTTCGGCGGCTTCCTCATTGGCGTCAACAAACTGGGCTTCAACCCGGCCAACTATCTGACCCAGACATTCGAATTCCTGGAGGTGAAGGACGTGGTCTCCGGCCTGACCAAGGCCGCCGCCTTCGGCTTCGTGATCTCCCTGATGGGCTGCTACCACGGCTATAATTCCCGGGGCGGCGCCCAGGGCGTGGGGACCGCGACCATCAACGCGGTGGTCTCGTCTCTCATCCTGATCCTGATCTTCAACTACATCATCACGGAGATGTTCTTCGCGCGATGAATTCCAAGCCGCCAAAGATCCGCATGCGCGGGGTCTGCAAGGCCTTCGGCCCCAAGGTCGTCCTCGACGGCATCGATCTCGACGTCGCCGACGGAGAATCGGTGGTGATCATCGGCGGATCGGGCACGGGCAAGTCAGTATTGCTGAAATGCATCCTCGGGATCATCCAGCCGGATTCCGGCCTGATCGAGATCGATGGCGTCGATGTGAGCGAGCTGAGCAGCGCCGAACGCGACGAATTGATGGGCAAGTTCGGCATGCTGTTCCAGGGCGGCGCCCTGTTCGACAGCCTTCCGGTTTGGGAGAACGTGGCATTCGGCCTGATCCAGGCGCGCGGCATGGACCGCGATGCCGCGCGCACCATCGCCCTCAACAAGCTCGCCGCCGTCGGACTGGGACCGGAGGTCGGCGCGCTGGTTCCGGCAGAGCTGTCCGGCGGCATGCAGAAGCGCGTCGCCCTGGCCCGGGCCATCGCCACGGAACCGGAAATCATCTTTTTTGATGAGCCCACCACCGGGCTCGATCCCATCATGGGAGACGTGATCAACGACCTGATCGTCAAATGCGTGCGGGAACTGGGCGCCACCACCCTGTCGATCACCCATGACCTGGCCAGCGCCCGCAAGATCGCCCACCGCATCGCCATGCTGCACGGAGGCAAGATCATCTGGCAGGGCTCGGTCGCTGAGATCGACCAGACCGATAACCCCTATGTGGATCAGTTCATCCACGGCCGCGCCGAAGGCCCGATCCAGATGCAGGTATCGCGATGACGGCCGGACCTACCACCCGGACCGGTACCCGGGCCCAGGGAGGCTAGCGTGGCGCGCGCCGCAAGCCGCTTCATCTGCCAGCAATGCGGGGCCGAGCACCGCAAATGGGTCGGCCGGTGTGAGACCTGCGGCGCCTGGAACGCCATCACCGAGGAAGTCGCCCCCCGCAGCCGGGGCCGTGGTGCAGGGTCCGGGAAGGCCCCGGGCCTGGCCCTGGAAAGCCTTAAGGGCGCGACGGCGGCGCCGGCACGCAGGATGACAGGGATCGCGGAACTCGACCGGGTGTTGGGAGGCGGCCTGGTGCCGGGCTCCGCCGTCCTTGTCGCGGGCGACCCGGGAATCGGAAAGTCGACCCTTCTGCTCCAGGCCAGCGCCGCGGTCGGCCGCGCCAGGCAGGTTAGCAGCGCCGGCGCGCTGTACGTTTCCGGAGAGGAAGCGACCGATCAGCTGCGCATGCGGGCCGAGCGCACCGGCCTGAGCGAGGCCTCCATCGCCCTGCTGGCCGCAACCTCGGTCGACCAGGTCATCGCCACGGTCGAGGCCCTGGCGCCGGACGAGAGGCCCGGCCTTCTGGTCATCGATTCGATCCAGACCATGTACGCCGAGGACCTCGATTCGGCGCCCGGCACCGTCAGCCAGGTGCGCGCGGCGGCCCACGCCTTGATCGGCTTCGCCAAGCGGACGGACCTGGCGGTGATCATGGTCGGGCACGTCACCAAGGAGGGACAGATCGCCGGGCCCAGGGTGCTGGAGCACATGGTCGACACGGTGCTCTATTTCGAGGGCGAGCGCGGCCAGCAGTTCCGCATCCTGCGCGCCGTCAAGAACCGCTTCGGCCCCACCGACGAGATCGGCGTCTTCGAAATGAGCGACGCGGGGCTCGGCGAAGTGGCGAACCCCTCCGCCATGTTTTTAGGCCTCGGCGACGGCGCGGAACGGAGTGCCGCCCCCGTGCCCGGCGCCGCCGTGTTCGCCGGCATCGAAGGAACCCGGCCGGTCTTGATGGAAATCCAGGCCTTGGTGGCGCCATCATCCCTGGCTGCGCCGCGGCGCGCCGTGGTGGGCTGGGATTCCGCGCGCCTGGCCATGGTCATTGCCGTGCTCGATGCGCGCTGCGGACTCAACCTGTCCAGCCAAGACGTCTATCTGTCCGTCGCCGGGGGCTTGCGCGTGTCGGAGCCGGCCGCAGACCTCGCAGTGGCGGCGGCGCTGGTTTCGTCCCTCGCCGATACGCCCGCGCCCCCATCGACCCTGTTTTTCGGCGAGATCGGCCTATCCGGGGAGGTCCGGCCGGTGAGCGCCCGGGACGCGCGCCTGCGCGAGGCGGAGAAACTGGGTTTCGAAAGCGCCATCGTGCCGCCGGGCAAGGTGAGCACGGCGTCGGGACGGGCGGAACCCTCCAAAGTGATCGAAATCCGCCAGCTTTCAGAGCTTCTTGGCCTCTTCGGGGTGACGCCCGGCCGCGCCCGCGGGCGGGATCTGCACCCGCTTGAAGGCGGCGGCCAGGGCAGAACCGGGACGATTTAGGATAGAACCGCGCAATGTCAGCCGAGATCTTCACCGACATTATCCTGGTCTGCATTGTTCTGCTGTCCGGTCTGCTCGCCTGGTTCCAAGGTTTGGTGAAGGAGGTCCTTTCGATCGCAAGCTGGCTTGGCGCGATCTTCGTCACCAGTTTCGCCTTCGCACCGGTCCTTCCCCTGGTGCGGGACAATGTCGGGTGGCCAGAAGCCGCGGTGCCCCTGACCATCGGCGGGCTTTTCCTGGGCAGCCTGATCATCTTTTCGATCCTCTCACGCTTGGTCGCGAAACTGGTGCATGGTGCCGGCGCCGGACCATTGGACCGGACCCTGGGCTTCGTTTTCGGCCTGATCCGCGGCGCCCTGATCGTGATGGTCCTCTTCATCGCGGCCAGTGCTTACGTTGCCGGCCTCCAAGAGCAGCCACGCTGGTTTGCCAACTCGCGCGCCATGCAGGTTGCGGCGGTGGCGACCAAATCGGTCATCACCTGGCTGCCCGAGAACATGCGCAAGGTCCTGCCCAAGCCGGTGATCCCGGAACGGCGGACCTCGCTGGGAACGGGCGGGAACTCTGCGCCCACCGCCCCTTCGGGCTATCCGTCGAAGGTCCGGCAGGGATTGAACCGCTTGTTCGACGGCACGAACCAGGGTAAATGAACGCGTAGCTTGGAGCATCGGCTTGGCCCAGTCCCGATCCGTCATCATCAACCCACTCGATAACGATTCGTTTCACGACGAATGCGGCGTCTTCGGCGTCTTCGGCCATAAGGATGCCGCCGCCTTGACCGCGCTTGGCCTGCATGCCCTGCAGCACCGCGGCCAGGAAGCGGCCGGGATGGTGACCTATGACGGCCGCCATTTTCATTCCCGCCGCGGCCTTGGCCATGTCGCCGATAATTTCTCTTCCGAGAGCGCGATCAGCCAGTTGGCGGGCGACTACGCCATCGGCCATAACCGCTATTCCACCGCCGGCGACACCGTGGAACGCAATATCCAGCCGCTGTTCGCCGATTTCGAATTCGGCGGCTTCGCCATCGGCCATAACGGCAACCTCACCAACGCGGTGACGCTCCGGCGTCAATTGGTCAAACGCGGCAGCCTATTCCAGTCGACCACGGATACCGAGGTCATCGTCCATCTGATCGCCACGTCGAATTACGTCACCGTGGTAGACCGCTTCATCGATGCTCTGAAACAGGTGGAGGGCGCCTATTCCCTGGTGGCCATGACCCAGGATTCCCTGATCGGTGTGCGCGATCCTCTTGGCGTCCGGCCCTTGGTGCTGGGCCGGCTCGACGAGGCTTATATCCTGGCTTCGGAAACCTGCGCACTGGACATCATCGGCGCCGATTTCGTTCGCGACGTGGAGGCCGGCGAAATGGTGGTCATCAGCGGGGACGGAATCCTCAGCCTGCACCCGTTCCCTCGCTTGCCCCGACGGAGCTGCATCTTCGAGTTCGTGTACTTCGCGCGCCCCGATAGCGTCATGGACGGCCGCAGTGTGTATGAGACCCGCAAGCGGATCGGTGTCGAACTTGCCCGGGAAAGCCACGTCGACGCCGACATGGTCATCCCGGTGCCCGATTCGGGCGTTCCCGGCGCCATCGGCTATGCCCATGAAGCGGGTATTCCCTTCGAGCTCGGCATCATCCGCAATCACTATGTCGGCCGGACCTTCATCGAGCCCAGCGACCAGATCCGGCATCTTGGGGTCAAGCTCAAGCACAACGCCAACCGCGCCCATGTCGAAGGCAAACGGGTGATTCTGGTCGATGACAGCATCGTCCGGGGCACCACTTCGGTGAAGATCGTGGAGATGATGCGTTTCGCCGGCGCCAGGGAGGTGCATATGCGAATCGCCAGCCCGCCCACCACCAACCCCTGCTACTACGGCGTCGATACCCCGCAACGATCGGAACTCATGGCGGCCAAGATGGACCTAGAGGCCATGCGCAAGGAAATCGGGGTCGACACCCTGGCCTTCCTCTCAATGGATGGCCTCTATCGGGCAACCGGGGAGCCCGGACGCAACGCGGAATGCCCGCAGCACTGCGACGCCTGTTTCTCGGGCGAATATCCCATCGCCCTGACCGATCAAGAGGGCGGCGCCCACGCGGCACAACTTTCGTTCCTGACCGAAGTCGCCGGCAAGCGATGACGCAAGGGCCCGGCAGGCTCGCGGGCCGCATTGCACTGATCACCGGAGCTTCCCGGGGCATCGGCGCGGCAGTGGCAAAGGCTTACGCCGCCGAAGGCGCGCAGGTTATCCTGACCGCACGGACCCAAGGCGGGCTCGAGGAGGTGGACGACGCCATCCGGGCCGGCGGCGGCAATGCGACCCTGTTCCCAGCGGACCTCACGGATTTCGACACCATCGACCAGATGGCCCTGGCGATCTATCAGCGCTTCGGCCATCTCGACATCCTGGTGGCCAATGCCGGCATCCTGGGACCGCTCACCCCCATGCACCAGATCGACCCGGAGCAATGGGACGCGGTGATGGCCATCAACCTGACCGCAAACTGGCGGATTCTTCGGGCGTGCGACCCCCTGCTGCGCCAGTCGGAAGCAGGCCGGGCGATCTTCGTGAGCTCCGGCGCAGCCGATGGGCGCCACCCCTATTGGGGCGCCTATGCGGTCAGCAAAGGGGCGCTGGAAATCATGGCCAAGACCTGGGCATCGGAACTGGAGACCACCGCAATCCGCGTCACGGTTCTCAATCCCGGCGGCACCCGCACCAACATGCGGGCGGAGGCCTTCCCCGGCGAAGATCCCGACACCCTGCCCTCCGCCGATGAAATCGCCCAGGCTTTCGTGGCCCCAGCGACGGCCGATTGGACCCGCAGCGGCGAGGTGCTTAACGCCCGCGACCTGATCGCCGCCGGAGCGGCGGACAGCTAGGCCCCCCTCAGGCCGCGACGTAAGGGTTCTTTCCGCCACGGGGGATCAACCGCAGCGGTACCCCCGGCAGGTCGAACGCCTCACGCAGACCGTTTTCAAGGTATCTTAGATAGCTGGCCGGAATCTCACTGGGCCGGCTTGCGAACAGGATGAAGGTGGGAGGACGCGCCTTGGCCTGGGTGATGTAGCGCAGACGGAGCCGCCGCCCCGATACCGCGGGTGGAGGATGGCGCGCCACCAGCTCTTCCATCCAGCGGTTCAGCGCTCCGGTAGCGACGCGCCGGTTCCAGGTTTCGTAAGCCGCAAACACCGCCGCCAACAGGCGGTCCAGATTGCGCCCGGTCAGCGCCGAAATGGTGACCGTCGCAACGCCCTTGATCTGCGGCAGCGACGTTTCAAGCCGATCGCGCAGGCGCCGCAAGGCGGCTTGTGGATCGTCCACCAGGTCCCACTTGTTGGCGGCGATCACGAGCGCTCGGCCCTCTTCCACCACCTGCCGCGCGATGGCGAGGTCCTGCCGCTCCGCCATCACCGTCGCATCGAGCACCAGCACCACCACTTCAGCCAGGCGGATGGCGCGCTCGGTCTCGACCACCGAAAGGCGCTCCAACTTTTGCGTGACGTTGGCCCGGCGCCTGAGGCCGGCGGTATCGACCAGCCGTACCGGGCGCCCGTTCCATTCCCAATCGACCGGCACCGCGTCCCGGGTGATGCCCGGTTCCGGGCCCGTCACCATCCGCTCACTGCCGATCAACCCGTTGACCAGGGTCGATTTTCCAACATTGGGCCGTCCCACCACGGCCAGGCGCAACGGCCCGCCGGGTTCTTCTTCGTCCTCTTCGGAGATGGCGTCGTCCACCGGAGGTTCGGCCTCCTCCGGCAATGCCCCTTCGATCGATTCGAAAGCCTCGATCAAGGACTCCCGCAGGCCTTCCAGGCCGATCCCATGTTCCGCCGACATCATCACCGGATCGCCCAATCCCAAGGCGAAGCCCTCCAGCGCGCCCTGCTGCCCCGCCGACGATTCGCATTTATTGGCGATGACGATCACGGGCACGCCGGTTTCGCGGAGCCAGGCCGCGAAATGTCGGTCGAGCGGTGTGATACCCGCCCGGGCATCAAACACCATTAGAGCCAGATCGGCCTGGCCAAGGGCGCTTTCCGCCTGGGCCCGCATGGCGGCCTCAACGGTGCCGGCTGGTGCCTCTTCCAACCCTGGGGTATCGAGCAGGCGAAACTCGAGATCGCCGAGATTCCCGTCCCCTTCCTGCCAATCCCGGGTCACCACCGGGCTCGGCTCGACAATGGCAAGACGCTTGCCCACCAAGCGGTTGAACAGGGTGGACTTTCCCACGTTGGGGCGGCCGACGATCGCCACGGTCGCGGTCATCGTCAGCGCCAGGCGATGAGTTCGGCGTCCCGGGTTAGGATGTAGAGGGTTTCGCGGGCAACGATCGGCCCGATCTCTACCCCGTCGGGCACGGATATTTGCCCGAGGAGATCACCAGTATAGGGCGAAACCGACAAGACCTGCTTGTTGGAGCCGGCGACGATCAATCGGTCTCCCGCCAGGACCGGCCCCGACCATGTGACCCAATCGCGCCGCTTTTCCTCGTTCTCATACCGCACCAGGGTGCGGCTCCAAACGATGCGTCCGTCATCCCGGTTCAGGCAGAGCAGAACGTTGTCGCTGGTGATCATGTAGAGGTAGCCGCCCGCGGCCCAAGGCGTGCGCACCGCCCCGATCCTGCGCTGCCAAACCCGGTTGCCGGTCTTAAGGCCCACGGCCACCATCTGACCCGAATTGCTCACCGCTATCACCCGACCGCGATCGATCACCGGAGAGGCGCGGATACCGACGATGGTACCGATGCCACTGGTATTGCGCCGGCGCGAGAGGAATTCCGACCAGGCCTCGCGGCCGTTCGCGGCCCGCAGGCCGAACAATTCGCCCGATGAATACGCCACCACCACGATGCCGTCCTCAAAAGCCGGCGACGCGGCACCCAACAGGGAAGCGAGCTCCGTCGAGCCCCGATGGGTCCAGAGCACTTTGCCGGTCTCGACATCGAGCGCATGGGTCCGGTTGTCGGTAGACACCGCAAAGACGCGTCCACCGGCGACCGTGGGTGCGGCCCGGAACGGGGCGGACAGGCTGGTACGCCAGAGCACGCGGCCGTCGGCGGCATCAAGGGCCAGAACCTGGGCGAAGCCGGTGGTGACGAACACCTTGCCGCCGAGTGCCGCAACGCCGCCCCCCAGTGTGCCGTCCTGCTCGTTGGGAATGCGCAAATCCCGCGCCCACAAACGTCGGCCCGACTTCGCATCCAACACGTAGATCCGTGCATTGGCATCGAGGATAAAAAGCCGGCCTTGGGAATCGATCACCGGCTGTGCCAATAGGCGCCGATCATCGTTGGATCCACGGCCCGCGCTGACCGAGAAGACGCGCCGTGGGACCGGTGCCAGCGCCAGATGATAAGCCGCATGAGAGGCCGCACCCCCGGCATGTCCCCATGACTCGTTTGTCACAGGGGGCGCCACCGCGACCTTGGCATCCGGCAAAATATTCTCTGCCCCCGGACTCGACCCCTGAAGCATGACCGGAATGCGTTTGCCTTTAAGCGGAGGCGCCTTGGGTTCGACAAAAGTACACCCGCCCGCGGCCAGCGTTGCAAAAGCGGCGCCTAAGACAGCCAGCC
>JAHEKA010000536.1 GCA_024638585.1 Rhodospirillales bacterium | reverse complement strand
GGCCCCCTACCGCGCCAAGCGCCTTGTCGAGGCGCTCACGGCCGACCGCAGCCACGACGCCGCCGCCAGCGCCCGCCTGCAGATGGACAGCACCTCGCTCGCCGCACGGGAAGTGATCCCCCTGCTGCTCGGCGCCACTCCGGCCCGCCCCGACGCGGCGGCAGCCCGTGCCTTGTTGAAGTCATGGGACGGCTCGGTGCTGCGCGAGAAACCCGAGCCGCTGATCCTTCATGCCTGGCTCAGGGAAGCCATGGTGGCCATCGTCGGCGATGAAATCGGCCGCACCACGCGCCTGGCCCGGCGCTGGGATCCCAGATTCCTCCGTCATGTGCTGGAACGCGACCCGTCCTGGTGCGACGACACCACCACCGAGCCCCGGGAAGCCTGCGGCCCGCTGTTGGCCGATGCCCTGGATCGGGCGCTCGCCGGGCTGAGAAAAAGGTTCGGCACGGAGATGGGCAAATGGCGCTGGGGCGCGGTTCACATCGCCCGTTTTCGCAACCGAACACTGACCTTCGTGCCCCTTATCGGCCGCCTTGCCGATATCGAGATCGCGACCGACGGCGACGGCCATACGCTGAACCGGGGTTCGATCCGGCGCTCGCGCCGGCGCGGGGCCTATACCCATGGCCACGGCGCCACCTACCGCGCGATCTATGATTTCGCCGATCTCGACCGGTCGCGGTTCATGATGCCCGGGGGACAATCGGGCAACCCGCTGTCGCCCAACTACCGCGATCTCACCGTCCCCTGGCGCGACGGCGCCGGGTTGACCATCCCGAAACGCCCCCAAGGCCCCCTGAGGCGGCTGATCCTGCAGCCCGGCGGTTGAGAAATACGGCCCTGGCAAGCCGCCGTTAAACGGATTTTTACCTAATCTCCGCATACCTAACGCTTGTTTTCACGTGTTGGATAGCGGTCGGCCCTCTTATGTTCTTCATCATCGGCATCGTTACCGTGATCGGCTGTGTGCTGGGCGGCTATGTGGCCATGGGCGGCAAGCTCTTTGTGCTATGGCAGCCCTTCGAGGTGGTCATCATCGGCGGTGCCGCCATCGGCGCCTTTATCGTCGGCAATCCCAAGTCGGTCCTGACCAGGACATTCGGGGCGATGGGCAAGCTGCTCAAGGGGCCCAAATACAGCAAAGAGGCCTACCTGGAGCTCCTGTCGCTGCAGTATTCGATCTTCAAGCTGGCCAAATCCAAGGGCATGCTGGCTCTGGAAGCCCATGTGGAAAATCCCCACGAGAGCGATCTCTTCCAGAAGTTTCCGATTCTCCATGGCGATCACCATGCATTGGAATTCCTGTGCGACTACCTGCGCATGATGATCCTGGGCTCCGAGAACCCGTTCGAGATGGAGTCCCTGATGGACGAGGAGATCGATACCCGTCACGCCGAAGAAATGCAGATTGCCGGCGCCATCCAGGCGATGGCCGATGCGACGCCGGCGCTCGGCATCGTCGCCGCGGTGCTCGGCGTGATCAAGACCATGGGTTCGATCACCGAACCGCCCGAAGTTCTGGGCAAGCTGATCGGCGGCGCCTTGGTCGGAACCTTCCTCGGCGTGCTGCTGGCCTACGGCTTCTTCGGGCCCATGGCCTCGTCCCTGAAACAGACCTACGACGCCGAGATCAAGTACCTGCAATGCATCAAGGTCGGCCTGCTGGCCCATATGCAGGGCAATGCGCCAGCGGTGTCCGTCGAGTTCGCCCGCAAGGCGCTGCTCGAAGATGTCCGGCCGACCTTCTACGAGGTTGAGGAGGCCTCCGAAAACGCGCCCAGCATTGCCTGAGGCAAAGACCGGAAAACATACTGACCAGGTAGGGTGAGTGACATGGCGACCAACGCGGCGCCGATCATTATCGTAAAAAAGAAAAAGGGCGGGCACGGCGACGGCCATCACGGCGGCGCCTGGAAGGTGGCCTATGCCGATTTCGTGACGGCGATGATGGCCTTTTTCCTGCTGTTGTGGCTGCTCAACTCCACCACCCAGGAGCAGCGCTCCGGCATTTCCAACTATTTCTCCAACGCTTCCGTGGCGCGCACGACGTCGGGCGCCGGTGGCGTGCTCGGTGGTCAGACCATTACCCTCGACGGTCCCCAGCGGGGCAAGGGCGCGCCCCTCGGCCTGCCCACACCGATGCCCAATAAGGACAGTGACAGCGCCGAAGAGGAAGGCCGCCAGGACCGCATCAATTCTGGGCCCAGCGACTTCCGGGCGGAAAACCCCGACAACGACGGGCAGACCAACAATCCGCCGGGGCCTGAGCGCCAGGGCGCGGACAAGGCCGGTAAGGAACAGGGCAGCCAGCCCAGCGAAGAAGACCTCAAGGCGATGATCCGCAAGCGCGAGGACCAGGCCTTCAAGCAGGCCGAAGAAT
>JAHEKA010000068.1 GCA_024638585.1 Rhodospirillales bacterium | reverse complement strand
TCTTGTTGGTGTCCTCGACGCGGCAGTAGTTTCCCCATTCGCAGGCGTTGTACATGTCCGCCTTGCCTTCTTCCAGGAGCCGGCCGTGGCTGGCGAAGGGGTTGAGGCCCTCATGGCTGGTGGCGGCCTTGTCCACGGACTTGTCGACGCCTTTTTCCCGGTCGGCCCATTCGATATCGAGCCCCTCCTTTTCGAACAGTCCTTCGTCATAGGCGACAAGTTCGGCAAGGCCCTGGAAAGGCGCGGTTGTTTCCAATACGAGCTTTTTCATGATGGTCTCTCCCGGTGCTGCGTCAGAATTCTTGGGCGCAATGACACCCCAGAAAATAAACGATCGGTTCACTCCGCTGCGTTCCGTCCCCCGGGACGGGCGCCTTCATCCCGCGGCAATTTCCGCGGATGCGATCGCGATGACCGCGCTGGGAACGGCGGCACGGAGTGTGGTTGGAATCCGGATGCGATTCCTCCTCTTCAGGTTCACTGGGACCCTATGTATGCCAAAGCATCTCTATGGCGATCCTATCCCTTTCGCTGCTTTGGAAAAAGTCCCAAGGGGCGGTTCCCCGCCGGAACCCGGATCGGGCTATAGCGCCGGGGAGTCTCGGTCTTAAGGTCCGTCGATCGCGCCTGCCGTTCGGCACCGGTCACGAGCCGCGGAAAAAACCCGCAAGATGCCCCACCACGGCCTCCATATCGGCGACGGCGTGGGCCCGCGATGCCACGGCGATATGCGGGGTCAGGACGACATTGGCGTAGGATTTCAACGGCTCTTCGGGCGCGGCGGGCTCCTGATAATGAACATCCAATCCGGCGCCACCCAGATGGCCCGAATCCAGCGCCTCGATCAGCGCGGCCCGGTCGACGACCGGCGCGCGGGAGATGTTGACCAAAATCGCGCCCCGCTTGAGGCGCGCCAAGGCTTCTGCATCGACGATGCCCTTGGTCTCCTGTGTGTAGGGCAAATGGACGCTCAGGAAATCGGCGCGCTCCAGCAGTTCCTCGAACGAGACATAGCGGGCGCCGGATTCTTCTTCGATCTCGGCCGAAAGCCGGGTGCGTTGGTGATACAGCACCTCCATTTCCATCGCGCGCGCCCTCGTGGCGACCTCACGGCCAACCTCACCAAGCCCAAGGGCGCCAAGGGTCGCGCCCTGCAGGCTCTTGAGCCCATTGACCCGGGCCCAATTGGCGCCGGAGATATGGTCGGGATCATACAGGGCGGGCCGATACCCCAGGGCGCGCAGCGATTCGAAGTCCAGGGCCCCATCGGTTTCGCAAATCTTCCGCCCGACCGCCATCATCAAGGCGATGGCGTGTTCGGCCACGGCGGCGTTGACTTTGCGTCTTGTCGTGCCGACTTCAACGCCCGCCCGGGCACAGGCGTCGAGATCGATGTTGCGGGTATCGACGCCGAATTTGTGGACCACCCGCAGGCGCGGCGCGCAGTCGAGATCGGCTTGCCCCACGGTCAAGCCTTCGACGACCAGAGCATCGGCATCGGAGAGTGCTTCGCGCATGGCATCCCGGTCCGGCACCATCCGGACGGTTGCCGGATAAAGAGCGCCGCAGGATGCGCGGACCCGCTCGATCCAAGCCTCGACATCCGGGATGTCGAAGGAAAGGAAATCGGCGAGCGCGGCCGCGCGCGCGGGCGGCACCTGGGGATCGAGGAGGACATGGACAAAACGCAAGACCTTGTCGTCATCGACAACGACTACCGGCATGGGGCTGGATCCTGAGCCGTGATAGGTTGGCATCCATTCTAGACCGAAAAACACCGATAGGACTCGCCGAAGGGGAAGCACCATCATGGCCCGTATTTCGCTGATCGAGCCCGACGACGAACCGTCGCTCCGCGACCTTGCCGATCGGATCCGGGGCGAACGGCGCGGATCCGTGCTGAACGTCTACAAGGCGTTGCTGCACAATCCCGCCCTTGCCGAATCCTGGCTCAACCACATCAACACCGTGCGGTGGGGGACGCTGTTGGATGGGCGCTTGCGCGAGATCCTGATCATTCGCATCGGCCATCTGACCGGATCGGCCTATATCCTGCGCCAACATGTTCCCAAACTGGCCGAAGCGGAGGGCCTGAGCCGGGCACAATGCGAGGCCCTGGGCCATTGGCAGGACAGTTCGGAGTTCAACGCCAATGAGCGTGCAGCGCTTGCCTTTGCCGATGCGATGACGGAACGAATCGCTGTGCCCGACACGGTGTTCGAGCCGCTCTGCCTTCATTTCAGCGAACGTCAGATCGTTGAGCTCGCCGTCCTGATTGCGAGCTACAACATGCATAGCCGGGTGCTGAGTGCCCTCGACGTGGATCTGGAGCCGACCTAGACCCGATCAAATTGTCCGCGCTCATGAGCAGTCCTAATCCAATGGCCGGTTAGGGCTAAGAGCGGACACCGGGTGAGCGCGGAAAATAACGTCCGAGTCCCTGCCATTTTCTTCGGAAGCTGCCCCCACCCCAGGCGATCGTTACGGGTGTGCAGACGCACAGAAACAGGGATTACCATGCCATCAGGGCCAAGTGCGGCAGGTCCACCGACCGGAAGAAGCGTGCCGACGGTTAGGTGTGTTGCCGGGGCCGGATGACGCGTTTCGCCGTGCGGGCGAAGAGAACCAGTGCCGGCATGGGGTCGCGCCAAGTCAGGTAGGCGAAGGCCCGGATGCGGGGGAGACGGCCGGCCAAGCGGAGGGCCTCGCGAAACAGGGAAATCCCGCCGCGGTTGGCCCAGGCGGAAAACAGGTAGGCCTCCAGCCAAATCCATCCCGCACCGTCCTTGGTCGGGACCGGGGCTGGGATCGCCCGGTTGCTTCCCAGATGATCTTCATACAGCACCAGGGGCTGGTCGTGGCCCAGCGCCATCGACAGCGCCGTGGCACGCACGAACCTGGGATCGGCCTTAAGCACATAGAGCTTGCCGTTGGAGGTGCTGCGCTTGAATTCGAAGGTCATCGCCCCGCGATAGCGCGATGCCTTTGCCAGTCTTGCGGCCGCATCCCGGGCTTCCGCGTCGTCGGTGTTTTCGCAATAGGCGTTGGCGCCGAGCTCGTAGGGGTGCTTGAAGTCGCTTTCCTCGGCATAGAGCTGAAGTTTCTTGCGCTGGACGCAATGGGCGAGGAGAGGCGCGTGGTCCGCGCCGACGATCATGGATACGCCGATGCATTGCTCAGCGCCGCCGGGGATCACCTCCTCGACGACCGGCATTGCGCCGGTCCGATCGAAATATTCGCGGCAGGCGCGCAACACCTCATCGGTGGTTCGCCCGGCCTTCGCCACCCGCCGGGTGGAGCCCGCCGCCGCGGCCCCGATGTCCCAGCGCCTGGCTTTCAAAACGTAGTCGTGGGCGGAGAAATCGAGCTGGTCTTCCAGCCGGTCGAGGTCGCCCGGGTCCTCCGGACAGAACTGCCGCGGTGCGTTGAGCCCGCAGTCCAGCGCCATTCGGCGGAAGCGAATCTTGTCCATCAGAGGTTCAAGGATGTCCCAGGGCGGCACGGCCAACCTGAAGGCGCGGGCGAGTTCGTCATGGCGTTGGGCAACGGCCATCAGATAGTGGTCGTTGGTGGGAATCACGACGCCGCCCTCTTCTCGTCCCAGGGCGGCCAGTTCATCCATCGCCGTGCCGGGGTCCGGATTGAGCTGGATCCGCGATCGGATAAGCCGTGAATGGCGCCACAGGACCGTGGGAGGCGTCAGATGGTCGCAGACATCGACGGCAATTCCCGCCCGGCTCAGGGAGCGAATGACCGCGGCGCTTCTCGGATGTTCGGTGCCGAGGACGATGGCGCGGGGTCTGGCTGCGGCGGGGTCGGTCGGCATGGCGTCTGGTGTGGTGGGAGGGCTCGGATCAGGTGCCGCCCGTCAGGCGGTGTTGGCTCTCGCATGCTTATCGAAAGAAAACCGGCGAGGCAAGTTCGATCCTTCGCCGATCCCGCGTCCGGGAGAAATTGACAAGCACTCCGCAGTCTCCCATAAGGGCCGGGGGATAGAAGTCCGACCGAGCCGGTGTGAGGGGGGAATGCAAGAACAACAACGCAGGGGCGCCGACGCGCCGGATGCGCCGCTCGTAAGCATTCTCATCCCCGTCTTCAATCAGGAACCCTATGTCGAAGAAGCAATAGGGTCTGCCCAGGCGCAGACATATCCCAATATCGAAATCCTCGTCCACGATGACGGCAGCACCGATCGGACTGTGGGAATCGTAGAACGGCTCGCGGAAGGCGATCCGCGCATTCGTTTGACCCAAACGGCATCCAACCAGGGTGTTGCCCATGCGCGCAATCTGCTCATCGACCGGTCGCGGGGCGCCTATATCTGTTGGCTCGATGGTGATGACTTGATGGCGCGGGACAAGGTGGCAGCACAGTGCGCGTTCCTGGCTGCCAACCCCACCGTGGTCGCCGTCGCGACCGCATTCCGCCCCATCGACGCCGCCGGACGGCCCCTGTCTCAGGGCCAGTCTCTTGGGCCAAGGGATGACGAGGGAAGGGTCTTCATTCCGCCCTATGCCACGGTGACAATCCTGTACAGGCGCGCAGCCCTCCTTCGGGCCTATCCGCTGCGGCCGTTGAAGCACGGTTCGGATTTCGACCTCGTGCTCCGGGTGGCGCAGGCCGGTGAAATCGCCGAAATCCCGGACACCCTCTATATCCATCGCTACCATGAAGGCCAGATGTCGATGCGGGGGGCGAGCGGCCACATGATCGCCGTCGCTTCCAACATCTATCGTGCCTGCGGATTAGCGGATATCGTCGATGATACGGCGATCGACGAACCTAGGCTCCTACGCCGCATCCTGTCCGACCGGCCGCTGCTCTTTTCCGCTATCGCCAAGGCGGAAAACGGCGTCCCGACTGACAGACACCACGGACGGTTTGCCCTCGTCCTGGTGCTTCTCCACACGGTCCGCAGGATCGGTACGATGGGGGAACGTTTGGCGGTCGTCTCGGGGTGTCTCCGGCGCGCGCCCCTGGCGTTGATCCAGGTGTTGTGTTTCTGGCTGAAGCGCCGAGGCAGGGCCCCCGCGCGGTCCCCATGAGCCGGGGCGGGGTGGCGAATCACGCCGGGGCGTGGGCGAGACTCCTTGGGAATCCAGAAACGCGCGACCGACGGCGGGCAACCTGGCCGGGGCTCCGGCGGCTTGACGCCAAGCGGCGTCGCTGGCCAAATGACGGAAATTCACGGACTCAATGGCCAGCCGGGGGCCCTCCGGGGACAAGTCCGATATTTGTTGGGCCGGCGAGATGCGACGGGGACGGGACGATGTATCCGGCGAGACGGCAATGTTGATTTGCGACGGATTCGTGAAGGACCGCAAGCTCCTGCAAGACCTGCGCGATGTGGAAATGTGGAAGGGAATTCCGGCCTACAACTGGTGGAGCGGATGGTGGCGCTCGCCGCCGTCGAACCCATTGGAAGAGACCATCCAGAGCATCTGGCAGGGGCAGATTCCCGAGGATGAGATTGCGGGATTCGAATATTGGTTCAACGCGCTCACAGAAAACCGGACGCTCGACTGGCACCGCGATTGCGACGAGGCATTGCGGCGGCGTGAGGGTCGCTATGTTTGTCCGGTCCTCGGCAATGTCTACTACGTGATCGTCAAGGATGTTGTCGGCGGGTTCCTGGAGTTGTCCGACCAGACGGATATCGATGGGGTGGAGGAGTCGGAACTGGAACGCATCAAGCCCGTGGAAAACAGGCTGGTGATCTTCAATCCGTCCCTCTTCCATCGGGTCTCTCGCCTTGTGCGCGGCAAGCGTCTTGCGCTGCAGGTCAGTATCTGGTCGGAAAAACCTTGCACCTTCGATCTCGGTGACCGGGTCGATCAGGATTTTCAGCCGATCGCCTAGATCGCGGCGACACGCGGCTCGACCAGCTCGGGATTGATCGAGTAGTGTTTGCTGTGATTTCGCCAATCAAGACCGGTCGAGGTCGCATCACCTTTGAGAACAGGGAGCGACGCCCATGGCGGAGATGACACACTTTTTCCCGTTGTCCGCATATAAGGCCAAGGTCGGCTTGGATGAAACCTACCGGGCGCAGCTCATAGAGAATGTCGAGAACGACTTTGAGGATAAGGAATTCGACTATAAGGCCGATGACACGGCATGGACGGGAGATGTCAGGGGTTTCGAATTCCTTCACTTGCGAGACATATATGAGCCCCTCTTCCGGACCATTTCAGGCCACGTGAGGGAGTACTACAAGATTCTGAACGTCGCCGGAGATGTGTTTGATTTCTACTACACCCGCACCTGGGCGACCGTCACTCAAACGCAACAGGACATTCCCGCGCACCGACATAAGCAGTCTCACATTACGGCGGTCTATTACCTGAATTTTCCCGAGGAGGCCGGAAAACTGATCTTTGAGCCGGATTGGGATCACGTTCAGAACGAAAGCATTCCCGGGCTTCTTTCCGGTCAGAACGTCAAGAACGGGCTCATTCAACCTTCGATGTTCCTGTCGCCCGCCGCCAGTATCGATATCGCTACGGATGACGTCGTAATCTTCCCCTCGAAAGCGAGCCACGGTACCGCGAAAAGCAATTCTCGGGAAAAGCGCATGTCGATTTCGGCCGATATTGTCGCGGTCTTGAAAGAATCCGGAGAAAGGGAATTCTTTCTGCCGCCGCTCGACAAGTGGAAGAAATTCGCCTGACGCGCCCGCCCATAGGGCGATTCTAGAGAAGGGATTTATCCCTCGGGGTGTGTCGGGAGATCCGGCTGCCAGTTCGGCGCGCTTATGTCGTCGGAAAAATCGGTGAAGTTGATATTGAAGGAGATGCTGATCCGAGTGTCGTTGCCGGCGTTCTCCGGCACGGAGTGGACCAGCCAAGCGGGAAACAGGATCAACATTCCCTCCTGGACCTGCATATTCGCGTAATCGCTGTTGGTCACGTTGGTTTCGTTCACCGGGGGCGCCATGATTCGGGTCTGGTGCCGCGGATCCCAGAACGTGATCTGGTGGCCACCCATCGGGACCGATACGTAATAAACCGCGCTCAGGAAGTTGTTGGGGTGCAGGTGGGAATCATGGCCACTGCCCGGCGGACCGATATTGGCCCAGCATCCGGTGATCTTCACATTTCTGTTCGTCGTGGTAATGGCATCGAGGACATCGTCGACCGCATTCAGAAAGTGAACCGTGAGTTCCTGCATTTCAGGCAGGGTGTGCAGATCGTGCTCGGTCTGCCAACCGCCTACGTGGTTCTCATCCGATGCGGCCGCGATCAGTTCGTTGAGCTTGCGTTTCAGCTCGGCATTGATGCGGCCATGCACCTCGGCGGGAATCTGAAACAGCCAAAGCGTCGTCGGGAAAAGAGATACAGCTTTCTTCGCCTCAAACATCGCGCTTTGGGCCTTTTTGTTATTTTTTCGTGATCGAGAGACCGTGTGATCCCGTCGATGCACAGCTTCAGTTTGTTCGATTAAACACAGAAGCGGCCGATCGGATCAAGGGCAGGCTTCGAACGGGTTTTCGGCCGGCTGTGGGATCCCGAGGGCGCCGATCCCTGCGTGGATCGTGCGGACCGGTCCGCTGTGGGGACACCCGGCCGAAATGCGGTCCGTGCCATTGGCGCGGCGTCGATCCAACTTCCGGTCTTGGGTGCGAGCCGCCACCAGGGGATCCGCATATCGGTGCAGATTTTAGGAGGATTGGGGATTCATGGACGCCGCCTGAGGGTCGCCCTGCTTGACCTTCGTGACCTGGATCGAGTTGCCGGACGGGCCCGTGGTCTGCTCCACCATGATGACTTCGTCATCTTCGAGGACGCCCAACTCAACGTCCTTGTCGGGAAGGACGACGACGGCCAATTCGCCGATACGGACCACCACCAACATGCGTTGGGACACCGAGATGCGGGCCCACTGCTTCAAACGCTCATAATAAGGCTTGGCTTTCCAGGCGTCGGGATGCTCCGGGTCGACGTGGATTCGCATTTGCCGGCACTCTGCGTCCACCACGGGAATCAGTTTAGAGACCGACGGGCGCCATTCCTCCGTGAGGTCCTTCATAAGCAGAAAGCCGCAATTGAAGGATCTGCACTGGTTGGGCCGTTCCGCATAGATGACGCAGCCTTCGCCGTCGACGCAGTGCTGGCAATGCTGGCCGGGCGGTTTCTTCAACTCACCGACGCCGAGGACCCTGCAACACAATGTGCAGGACCCACATTCGCGCCCTTCTACAATGGGGGCATTGAGACCGCCGTTTGCCACAATCCGCTTCGCGTCCTATCTGTCCAAGCCGGTCGTTCCGGAGAATGCCGGGCCTGGCCCTTGCCATTTGGTTTCAGGGCGTGGTGCACATTCTGCGTATCAAAGCAACATTGGGGAAAAAATCAAATCCGATCAACAGGGGCTGCGTCATGGCCGCTCTAGGCCAGAGGCGGAAATGGAACTGACGCGCCTTCTCATGCAGCGTTTTTGAACTAACATGGCAGCGGCCCGGTCGATCCCGGGATGGCCCATGGACACGTCGTTATGTCGGCAGTGCGGGAGGTTTGAACATGGTGCGGTGCGGTATTCTGGCCCTTGCGGCGGTTTTCATCTCGGTTTCGGCATCGGCGCAGGACCTTGGAAAAGGGCGTTGGGTGGACCTCACGCATGCGTTCAACGAACGCTCGATCTATTGGCCAACCGCCAAGATGTTCACCAAGACCGAGGTCTTCCACGGGCACACCAAGGGCGGTTGGTTCTATTCGGCCTACGATTTCGCGGCTGCCGAGCATGGCGGCACACATATCGATGCGCCCATCCATTTCGCCGAGAATAGGAACACGGTGGACAGGGTCCCGCTCGGCCAGTTGATCGGGCCGGGAATCGTCGTCGATGTGGTCCGCCAGGCTGCCGCCGATGTGGACTACCGGGTGCGTGCCTCGGACATCCGGGGGTTCGAAGCGCAACACGGGCGCATCCCGGCAGGCGCGATCGTGTTGCTGAACACCGGCCGGGCGAAGCACTATGCCGACCGCGCGCGGTACATGGGCACTGCCGAACGCGGCGCCAAAGCAGTGGCCAAGCTGCATTTCCCGGGCCTGGGCGTCGATGCGGCGGAACTGCTGATCGCGCGCCGGATCGGCGCCGTCGGCATCGATACGCCGTCCATCGATTACGGCCAGTCCAAGACCTTCGCGACCCATGTGAAGCTGATGACCAACAATATTCCGGCCTTCGAGAACGTCGCCGATATGAGCGCCTTGCCCGCGACCGGGGCGACCATCATCGCCCTGCCCATGAAGATCGAAGGCGGGTCCGGGGGGCCGCTCAGGATCGTCGCCCTGGTGCCGACGCGATGAAGGTTTTTCCCTGATCGAGTTACGCTGCAGACTTGCGAGCCGCGCT